>JAJFMH010000046.1 GCA_021772245.1 Chlamydiota bacterium
CTAGAGTATTAGCTCGTTTTTTAGCTCCTAAACTCGATCTTGATTAACTGAGTTCATTTTCCATAAATTAATTCGTAAGAAACTCCCTAATTGATAAGGAAGTTCTATTTTTGATTGTGGTTTCTAGTTCTAAATATGCTCTGTCCAGGCTTTCTAAGAGACATTTTGATTCTTCTATGGACAAGGCACAAAAGTTTTCTCTTACTTGACTTACTTGGGTAGCACCAATTGAACATAAAGCAACCGCAGGCTGTTTCAATGCCCACCAGATGGCGATTGCTGATAAGGGCATATTAAGCCTATCTGAAACTGGTTGAAGATAATCACGCACCCATATACTAATATCTTGAACAATATTTGGAGTAAATTCTGGTTTTCTGTTTCTCAGATCAGTGCTTTTGAGTGTAAGGCCATTTACAATTTTTGATGTTAGTAGCCCGCGCTCTATAACTTGATAAGAAACAATGGCAACATCGTGTTTTATGCAATAATCAGTAAAGGTTTTATCAAAACTATGATTTAGTAAACTAAATCTATTATGAACAAATTTTATTGAACCTGTGGCATTATATTCCTTCAATTGGTTTAGTGAAACGTTCGAAACACCAATTTGTCTGATTTTCCCCTGTTTCATTAATGCCTCTAAAGCTTGTACTGTTTCACTAAAACTAGTACTGGAATCAGGGATGTGCGAAATATAAAGGTCAATATAATCCAATCCCAACCTCTTTAAACTTTTATTACAATTATCCACGACATCTTGATATTTTCCGCTTATCCTACGACCTTCTTTCGTTTGAATATATCCACAACTCGTATTCAAGAAGTATGTACTTCTTCCATATTTCTTCAGTATTTTGCCGAGGAGTTCTTCGACGTATCCAGATCCATATGTGGGGGAAGTATCAATAAACATTCCACCTAAATCCAGAAAAGTTCCAACAATTTTTTCTGCCATTCTCTCGTCAACTGAAGTAAAGGGATTAGCAAATGGAAAAGTGCCTAATCCAATTCCTTTGACTAATTTCAAGAATTCCCCTTTGCTCAATTATTGGGCTGGGATATGAGTTATTTACTCATCAAATTATAATAGTGTTCTATTCTTTTGTAGGTTCTGGCTTTATTTAATCTCCAGTTCGAAACTCTCCCTAGCCAATATAAAAATTGATTGAAGCTGTTTTTTACAGCTTCTCATGTTTGGTAAAGCTATTTTTTCCATGTAGACTTAATAGTATCTAAAAATACACAATGCTCCACAATACAGGTAATCGATATTGATTTTTCAAATTGTTGAAAGAAAAGAGGGGAGAATCTAGGAGGGTGTTAAAGAATGACTGGCATGGAGCCACTTGAGCAAAAGGGTCTAAATTTTGGTTTAAATTGGTTAAGTAAAAATATTGGATTGATATCTTTATGGCTCGGTTCAAAGCCGATGTTATTCGATTTACATACCCTCTTAAGTCTTGGTTTAATTCCTTCCGAAACTAGTACTTATAAAAAACTGACAACCATATCAAATTTCAACATTGAGACTGCGGGTCTTCCGTATATTGGGCTCTTGGTTTCTGGGCTGTATTCGGATTACGAAGATCCTGCTGCCGCTCTTTTTAAAGAGTTCTTCAATGAACAGGGCTTTCAAACAATGATTTGTGAGCACCGTGAAAACCCTCTTCTTTTCCTTATGAAGATACAGCAATTACAATGTTTAGGTTGCCGAGGAATCATTGTTCTACCTGCCGCTGCTGGACGACTTTATAAGTCACTCAGAATTGATCACATTTTAGATAAGCCTGAATGTCCTGTCGTATCAATTGATAGACGAATAAACTGCGACCAGGGTATTCCTTCTGTTGTTTCAGAACAAGAAGTTGGCATATATGATATGGTTAGGGCATTACTAAATGAAGGGTACCAAAGATTTGCATTTGTAGGCGGGAGTTCTCGATTGGAAGTAGCCATTCGCCGAGAAAATGGATTTAGACAGGCAGTGGAGCTTAATCCAAAAATATCATCTTCAACGTTTCATCTGAATGTACCAAGCTTGGACGGAAAGCAACGTTGGGATGACGATTCAGAGCTAACGCGCTTAAAAAATTATATAAGAGACTGTGACATTTTTGAGGGACATGCATTTGTTTGCTTTAATGATGATTCAGGCAAATTGACCAAAGAATTATTGATTGAGGAGTTGGGAAGAGTTCCGAAAAATTGGGCATTAACTCATTTCGATGGTCTTAAAAACACTGGACTCATCGATGAACCTTATCTTACTATCGGGTGTCAACAAAATGTAGAGGAAATCATCCTAGAGGCCTGTGAGTTATTATGGTTGAGAATTAATAATAAATCAAAAAGATACGAAAATATATTAATCCCAACAAAACTTGAAATTGTTTATCCAAAAGCATAAAGAAATTTTTTGCCTTTCATCGACAACCTTTCCAAAAAGGATATTTTGGAAAAGCCCTCAAATCAGTGATTTTCCCTTCAGGTAAGCATTTCTTAGATCCACAAGCATCACGCTTGTGTTTTTGTTTTCCAAAATGGTATGATTTAGGGGTGATTTGTAAAAATATTAGGTGAGAGAATGGCTGGATCAAAACCAACTGACCCCATCAAAAGTTTGCGGCATATCCGCAACATCAAGAATCTACTCAAGGCTCAGGATAAGCCTCTGGATTACTTGTACTTTACAGTAGCCATCAACACAGGCTTACGCTCCAATGATGTCTTAAACCTCATTGTAGACGACTTCTGGGACGAACAGGGCAAGCCCCGTACAGAGTTTCCTTTACATACCAAGAAAACGGGAACATATGTCAACCCGCAGATTAATCTTGCCATCCAAGAAGCCATGAAGTTTGCCCAGGCTGCTGTACCCTTGCATGACCCTGATGCAAAGCTCTTCCCAATAACTCGCCAAACAGTTTCTAATCGCATCCGACGATGGTGTAAAGAGGTTGGCATTGAGCAAGGTGTTTATTCTGCCCACACTACGCGAAAGACGTGTGCGTATCAGTTGTGGGCCAAGCATGGGAAAACCCTTGAGGCATTGAAGGTCGTGTCCAAAGTGCTGGGGCACAAGCATATTGCTCAGACGGAGGAGTATTTAGGGATTAATCGGGAAATGGCTGCAGAGTGGCAGGCCGATTTGAATTTATAGTAATGAAATTCTTCAATTTCGCTCTCTTCATGCCCAACAAAATTCCATCTACCTGTATATCCTCTCTGGATTTTGGGTCTATATTAATTCTTTCCTTTTGCTCTGTTACATTCGATACATGATACTTGACCATTTTCAACTATGGTCTTGCCTCCGTTCGACCATGAGATCTTGTGATCAGCCTCCCAGTTATCCCAGTTACATTTTAAACCTTTGCATTTGATTTTAACTTGACATAGGCTATCATCGCGGCGGAAAATAGCTAATTTTTGCTCATTCGTAAAGCTTCGTTGGCTGTCTTTAAGCTCAATATTTGGGATAGATTCAAAGAGTTTTCTCATTAAATATTGATGCCTCCATGAAATTGAGTCGGACGCATCTGTACTATGGCTTGTTTTTTCATGGTAAATAACTACTTCAGCATCACATTGGTCTTGGGGGTGTTTCAATTCTTCTCTTCGCCATGTCTCAAAATTAATAAACCACTTTGAAATTTCTGAATATCGATCTGATACTGCGTAGCTTTCAAGAAGATGCGAGACTAAAGCATAAAGTGAAACCACATTGTATCGATGAAGTTCAGGAGTCTTATCAGGAAATGCTCTCTTAAGGAAGTTCAACACTCTTTGAGTCTTCTTTGCTATTGCCCCATTTATGTCAAATTTCTTATGCTTCTCATACATGGAGTTGAGATTTGAATCCTTGATATTGCATGGTGTACCTTCTATTTCAATGAGCGTCATTTGTGCAGCTACATGGTCAAATGCATACCGGCTGTTCTTAAAACCAATGCTCAAAAAGAACGGATGCTCAACTAGTGATTTAACAAAGTTCCTCATGTTCCCTGGCATTGCGTTTCTCTTCTCTTGCGCTTTTAAGGTAGTACCATTTTGAAGCCGCAAAAACATCTCACGAACTTCTTCTTCATCTGCTTCTTGAAGAACAACAATATCTAATGGATATGTCTCGAATTCAGTGAGAATTTCATCTGGAAGCTCATGATACTTCATTGAGGCAATCTCATATTTACCAACAAGATCGGCATTCTTTGGAAGTCCAAATTTCCCCTCGATAAACTCCCAAATAGCCCTAAGCCGCTGTTGCCCATCCACGACTTCATACTTTATTCCATTTTTTCTCCAATATAATTTTGGAATGTCATAACCACGGATAATTGTGTCGATTAGAAGTTGTTTTTGTGCACGAGTCCAAACTGCAGGGCGTTGAAAATCTGGATTTGTATCAATTTTATCTCTTCTTGAGTATGTTGAAGTGATAGGCCACGGTCTCTTATTTGTTTCCACACTACCTCCTTGATTAAAAGTAGAATTCATACTTTATTAATTCCTTCCTCATGCTAACTCTAGAAGCTACATAATACGATACCTTACATCAATTTATTCATGTCACGATTTCCTCAAGATTGAATTCTCAAAGCAATTTTAATTTCGATAACAATTCTTATTTAAGAAGACTATTGTCTGTAGACCATAAGATTTTCTGCTCCTATAGTTATTTCATGCTAGGTGATGTTCTTAGGGAAGCACGAATCAATGCTGGTTTGTCTCAAGAGCAACTAGCTCAAAAAACCAATCTACATAGAACATACATTAGCCTAATTGAACGCAATAAAAGACAACCAACTATTCAGGTGTTCATAAAAATATGCTGGAAATTAGGAGTAACACCATCCGAGATAATCAAGAAAATAGAGTCTAGCATGCGTTAATTGCGAAAAGAGAGTATTAAATTGAATTCAAGCAGCGACATTATTGTCTACTGTGATGAAGATGCTGACAAAGTACTATTCCAGAAGTTAAAAACCCTTTCTCATTTCCTAAATCATATACCTGTTTCATATATTAGAACATACCCTCAAATATCTCAGGCAAGAGAAAAACCTGCATACACTAACATTATAGGCCTTTTTTATTTGGACAGGCCCGACTACATATTCACCTATAAAGGAAAACCAATTCTTGTCGTTGAAATGACAGAACATGCATACACAGGCGACAATGGACTGCAAAGATTCACACGTGTTGCATCTGCTGCTGAAATGAATGTTCCTTTCATTTATTTTGGGCCTCTTTCTAGGGTGAGAGATGATGAATTCGACCAAACAGATGATCCCTCTAGCCTTTCCAAACGTAGTTTAACCTCCGATTTCTTTGAGGGTATGGTCGCATTGCGTAAGCAATTTGGTTCTCTACAGATCTATTCAAAGTGGAAAAATGGTGCTAATGGTAAAGGAATTAAGCTTTTGCCTGACTCAGAAGAAAGTGAATATCGCGAACTATATGGAGATTTGATCAAGAAAATTGAAGCTGTTGTCAAGGAGCAAGTGAATCCAGAACATGGATTAAACACACACCCAGTTTTGATAAAAGCTTCTGAACAACTCGATTTACTCTCACGAAAGACAAACACTAGAACCTCCGATGTAAAGTTTCGCTATGACGTCACACAAACAAAAAACCTTCTTATTAATCCTCTAATTCTCCTTAATTCCATGACAGGATATTTTGATAAAGGGAAGCCTGACAAATTAATTGCACTATTTACGCTTAAATGCTTTAAAAGGCAGCGCATTTTAGTGCGAGATCGAGTGGTTGAGGATAAAGATGAAATGGAGATAATGTTCCAGAAAATTATCTCTTCGCAATATTTTGCGGATGGGCCAATTGTGTACTACTCAGGTTATAAATGGCGATCTGATCCACATTGTGGTGTTGCTGTTAATATTTTTTATAGGCTTTGTGCAAGCAATCCTGCTAAACCTCTTCCATTAATTCTGATTTATCCAAGGATATCAATTGCAAAATCAAGACAAACTGAGATTGAAGAAAAAATGATGAAAACGCAGAACCTCAAAGGATTATTTAAGAAGAGATACGGGGAAGAATATCAAAATAAGTTCATAAAAACAATATCGTCACAAAATCTATTTGGAACGTGGGCTTCGGAGACAAAACAAGGAAGGATCTTTATGAAGTATTGTTCACTTATAATCTGTAATGATGGATTTATAGTTGGAAACGAACTTGCTAGGATCTTAGAATGAGCTCGGAAGATGATGCTTTTAATAGGCTTTTTTCCTTTATTAATGCTAACGAATTATTAAATCTTTTAAGTGCACACCCACCTAGTGGCAAAAGCTATTTCACTGATCTTATTAGAATTCCGACACCTTTTGAAAAAAGTACTGGTGCAACAAGAGCGCATATAGATTTGATATTCTGTTCTGATGTAATTTTGTATCTATGTGAGCTGAAAGGATCTTCTAGAGAGTCTTTTGAAGATATTGAAAAACTAAGAAAATTGGAGTCTCATTACACAATGGCTCAACTGAAGAAGCTTATTTCATCACGCCTTTCTAGACAATCCCTAAAACTTGAGATGACAAAGGAAATCGTGCTTGCAGTGGGGTGTACAGAAATCAATTCAGATATTGATTCTTCTATTCTTTACGTCCTCGCTGAGAATTTAGAAAATATCAAGCTTTATGGCAAAATTACTCCTCAGATCATGAATGATTTCAATCTTTTGAAAACATAATGAGATAATCAGCATCTGATCTAATATTCGGGTTGGCGCTTTTATGATATGTAGCTTGGGAGTGATTGATAGGTCTCTCGATTATCCGTTCACACTTGATTTGATGCTCAAACGCCCTTTCAAGAAGTGTTTCAATCACGGGTAACTGTTTCTCCGATAGTGTGCTATTTCCAATCACAATACCAACAAGATTGCCTTCTTTTGTGTTTGTAAATCCATTCTGTACTGCTAAAACAATATCATCAATATATGAAAACATAAGAGACGGATCAGTAGTTTTAAAGCCGTCTCTTATCTCGTTTTTCACAATTCTCTTTCTATCGCATTGGCTCCATTCTAGCTCAAATCGCAGCACATCTGAGCTATATTTAAATAACGCGAAGTAGGGGGGGTGAAAAAATGTGAAATCTGCTTTTTTATCCTCCGGAATTCGGAATTGTCTTGCATCATTTAGATATAGCTGGGGACGTAATTTGAATTGCGCTTCCGGGATATTCTTATAAATATCAAGCACTTTCCTAACTTGAGAGTGAAAGGATTTAAATACTGAAGGAGGGTTTTTTTGCTTGTCAAAAAAGATTCTACCCGTGCGTACAGATGCATTAGAACAATGGCGGATGATTGCAAGCCAGCATAAAAAAAAGAAATCATGTATAGAAGAATCAACTTTCTGCTTATCAATCCATTGTCTAGTTAATGCAAGGCTAGCTTGTATCCCAGGCAAAAACCAATACTCTATGTTCCTGAACTTAGGCAGGTATGCTTTTGATTCAGGCCAGTGCAACCAAA
>JAJFMH010000047.1 GCA_021772245.1 Chlamydiota bacterium
ACCTCACTATTATTGATACTCCTGGACATGAAGCTTTTACGATCATGCGTAAAAGAGGGGTCTCCATCACAGATGTAGCTGTTCTTGTTATCGCAGGTGATGAAGGTATGAAGCCTCAAACAATAGAAGCTATGAACCAGGCAAAAGCATCTAATGTCCCTATTATCGTTGCAATTAATAAATGCGATAAGGAAGGATTTGATATTGAGAATGTTTATCGTCAACTTGCAGATAATGAACTTCTTCCAGAAAGCTGGGGTGGTACGACAATTACAGTAAAATGCTCAGCTGCAACCGGAGAAGGAATTAAAGATCTAATTGAAATGCTGATTCTACAATCTGAAGTTCTAGAACTCAAAGCAAACCCTAAATCACGAGCTAGAGGCTCTGTCATTGAATCGCAGCTTCATAAAGGCTTTGGCCCAGTTGCGACTGTTCTTGTTCAAAATGGAACCTTAAACATTGGAGATGCAGTAGTTATTGATCATATCTATGGAAGAATCAAAACTCTTCACGATGAATATGGGAAATCTCTTACCTCTGCTGGTCCATCAACTCCTGTAAAAATCACAGGACTATCTGGTGTTCCAGAAGCAGGAAGTGAGTTTATTGCAGTAGAGAGTGAAAAGGTTGCTAGAAAGCTTACGCAAGATCGAGAATCTGGCCATAAAAGAGCGCTCCTAAAGCAAACAAAATTAGATGGCATGGAAGCTCTTTTCCAAAAACATACTGAAAAAGCGGAAAGAAAAAGTCTTAATCTAATTATTAGAGCGGACGTACAAGGTTCGGTCGAGGCTGTAAAAGAATCTATTTTCAAGTTACCTCAAGATAAAGTAGAAATTACAATAGTATCAGCTGATGTTGGTGAAATCTCTGAGTCTGATGTTGAACTTGCAATGGCATCTAGCGCGATTATTCTTGGCTTCCATACACAAGTAGAAAGCCACGCAGAAGGTATTATCAAACAATCCAAGACGGTTATTTCTCTTCATGAAGTGATTTATCACTTAATTAATGAAGTGAAGTCGCACATGGAAGAGACTCTCGATAAGATCCGAGTTGAGACTCTTTCAGGTTCTGCTAGAGTGCAAGAAGTCTTTAAGTCTTCTAAACTTGGTCTTATTGCAGGTTGTATTGTCACATCAGGGACGCTGAAACGAAACCAGCTTTATCGAGTGATGAGAGGTAGCGAAAAAGTTTGGGAAGGCGGAGTTGCATCTTTGAAACGTGTAAAAGAAGACGTAAAGGAAATTACAAAAGGTTTAGAGTGCGGTATTCTGCTTAATAACTTTAGCGATTTACAACCAGAAGATGAAATCGAATCCTACGATGTTACCTTCGTAAAACAAAAGCTTTAGCATATGGAAAATAAAAGAGTTAAAAGACTAAATTCCCTTCTTAGAGAAGTGATTTCAGAGGTTATCAACAAGGATGTTCACAATCCAAATATTGCAGAATTTACCTCTGTAACTAGCGTAGACATTTCTGCAGATTTGCAGAATGCTAAAGTTTATATAAGTGTAATAGGTTCTGATGAGGATCGAGAAAAAACTGTTGCGGCGTTGCAGACTGCCGCAGGCTTTATTTCCGTCTTATCTTCTAAAAAAGTCACAATGCGCTACTTTCCATCGCTTCTTTTTAAAGAAGATAAAACAGCTGATCACTACATGAAAATTGAATCCATTCTGCAAGAGATCAACGAAAAAAATCCCCAAGACTCTGATGACTCTAATAGCTAACGACAAAAAAACTGGCATTCTCTTAGTTGATAAGCAACGAGGAAGAACTGCTTTTTATCTCATCAAAGTACTTCGTAAACTCTCATCTATTAAAAAGGTTGGTCACGCGGGAACTCTTGATCCTTTTGCTACTGGCGTCATGATTCTTCTTATTGGAAAAGATTTTACCAAACTGTCAGATCAATTTATGGGCCTCGATAAAGAGTATATCGCAACCCTTCACCTCGGTGAAGAGACGACAACTTATGATCTTGATGGAGATATTGTAAATTCATCAGATATCGTTCCTACAAAAAATCAGCTAGACGAAAAGCTTCAAGATTTTCAAGGTGACTTTGAGCAAATTCCTCCTATGTTTTCTGCTAAGAAAGTAGATGGAAAAAAACTCTATGATCTTGCCCGAAAAGGTATTGAAATAGAGAGAAAACCCTGCAAAATAAATGCTGAAACAACTCTTTTAGAATACTCTTATCCAAAAGTTGTATTGAAAATCAAATGCTCCAAGGGAACATACATCAGATCAATTGCGCATGATCTGGGAAAAAAACTTGGTTGTTTTGCTCACCTCAAAGAGCTTGTTCGAACAAGAGTTGGCAATTATCACCTAGAAGATTGTATAAAGGGAGATGACTTAGTAAGTGGCAAAGCAGATTACACCTCCTTTTTACAAGAATATGAAGATTCTAACATCTCTTGATCATTCTATAGACAAACTCCCCAGACCTATTGCACTTACGATCGGAAATTTTGATGGTATGCATTTGGGCCACCAAATGCTGTTTGATAAAATGAAGGAGTACACCAAAGAAAGAGGAACCAATGCAGCTCTTTCTTTTTCTAATCACCCCTCTCATGTCTTTAGTAAACAAGTAACTTTCCCTTTCATCTATGACGCAGAAGAAAAGATCATTCGATTCGAAAAAATTGGAGTTGATGTGTTGTACCTGCTTACATTCACCCAAGATTTTGCAAATACTCCCTATGATGCTTTTTTAAGAACACTTCACAAAGCTCTTCCATTCTCTCATTTAGTGCTAGGCTCTGATGCTGCTCTTGGAAAAAATCGAGAAGGAACGCCATCTAATCTACAGGTACTTGGAAAAAAACTTGGCTTTACTTGTGATTTTTTAGAAAAAAAAACAATGTTTGATCGAGTAATTTCAAGTAGAACAATAAGAGAGCTTATTCTTGATGGAAATATCGAAACAGCCAATACTTTCTTAGGAAGAGAGTATGAGATAAAAATTCTACAAAATCACATCAAAAAAAATAAGATTATAGTTCCTAAAACCAACCTCTTGTTCCCCAAAGATGGGCAATATCTGGGAAAGTTAAACTCATTAAAAGAACCAGTGACCATTCTGGTTAAAAACCAAATTTTATCTGTTGCATGTCAACAACAAAGTACGGAGAAAAAAATTATTTCTCTCACTTTTTTAAAATAATTTTTTAATTGCTTGTTAAATGTGGTGCTGCTGAAAAAACTCATCTTTGCTATACTTATCTCCTTCTAATAAGAGAGGTTAAAAAATGTCAACATTATCAATCGGGATAGTAGGTCTTCCAAACGTTGGAAAATCAACTCTTTTTAATGCACTTACAAAAAAAGGAGCAAAAGCATCCAACTTTCCCTTCTGTACGATTGATCCAAATGTTGGCATTGTAGATGTTGATGATGAAAGGCTAGAAATTCTTTCCAAAATTTCAGGCAGTAAAAAGATCATTCCTGCAACTCTAACATTTGTGGATATTGCCGGTCTTGTGAAAGGAGCTGCATCTGGCGAAGGCCTTGGAAATAAATTCTTAGCCAACATTAGAGAAGGTGATGCGATTTTACACGTAGTTCGTTGCTTCGATGATGACAACGTCATTCATGTAGAAGGAAAGGTAGATCCAATTTCAGATATTGAAGTGATTAACCTAGAACTTATTTTAGCTGACCTTCAAATGACTGAAAACAGCCTTCAAAAACTTGAAAAGCAGGCTAAAGGTAATAAGTCTCTACTTCCAACTGTTGAACTGCTACAAAAAATAAAAAACCATCTTAATGAAAATCAACCTGTTAGATCCCTAGAATTTAACAAAGAAGAAAAAGAACTTCTTAATAAATACAATTTCTTGACTGCTAAAAAAGTTATTTACGCCACAAATGTATCTGAAGATTGCCTTGGCTCTGAAACAAACAAATACGTGCAGGTCGTAAAGGATCACGCAGCAAAAGAGAATGCTGATGTGATAACCTTTTCAGCAAAACTTGAAGAAGAACTTATTAGCCTCTCCAAAGAAGAGGCAAAAGAATATCTCCAAGAACTTGGGCTAGAAGAACCTGGTCTAAATCGTATGATTAGAAAGTGTTTTGCAACACTTGATTTAATTACCTATTTAACAACTGGTGAAATGGAAACACGAGCTTGGACAATCAAACAAGGCACTAAAGCGCCAGAAGCCGCTGGTAAAATCCATGGAGATATCCAAAAAGGCTTTATTAGAGCTGAGGTAGTATCTTTTGATGACATGGTGGAATATCAAGGAAGAACCGGCGCTAAAGAGGCCGGCAAAGCAAATGCTGAAGGAAAAGAGTATGTCGTTAAAGATGGCGATGTAGTTTTATTTTTCCACAATTAATCCAACAGCGCGAATAGCGCTTTCTGAACCTAGCCGTACTTTAGGTGGCAGCGCTACTATATATGCGCCACAGGGCGGCATCTCATCTAAATTCGTAAGATTTTCTATGATATATTTCCCTTGCCCAAGCAATAGTTTATGTACTGGAAAATTCATATTGGATCCATCTGGTGAAAGTGTATCGATACCAATGCCAACAATTTCCTTACTTAGTAAATAAGCTACGCTCTTTTCAGAGAATCCTGGAAAGTGCATTTGCTTATCGTCTTGCATGTTACGATATTTTTCGGGAGTTTCCCAAAACTTGCTCCAACCAGTAAAAGCTACTACAAGACTGTTTTTTTCAATTTTACCATATTTTTTTTCAAAAGCGATAACATCATCTTTACATAGAAAAAAATCTGGGTGCACTTTCTCTCGAACATCAATAATGTATACTTTTACAAAAAATTGATTGATAGAAATATCACCTATCGCATTGGCACCTTCATAAAAGTGATTAGGCGCGTCCATATGCGTTCCCACACCTGCGTGGGATTTGTAACTCATTACGCATACGCCTTGATTGTAGTTCATCTTAACTTCATGAGAAAATCCACAAGAGCCATTCCAAGTAGGAATATCTCCATCTAAAAAATGAGTTAGATCAACTAATTTACAATTTTCAAACATCGAGTTTCTTCCTATCTAGCATGATAGCATTTGTGATCACAGAAATCGAACTAAGTGCCATTGTAATACTTGCAATAATGGGACTTAAAAATCCAATCGCGGCAAGAGGCACAGCTAAAATATTATATACAAAAGCTAAAAATAAGTTTTGTTTGATTTTGGAATAGGCCAACCTTGAGAGTGTTATTGCTCGATAAATAGTCATTGGATCAGATCTCATAAGACCAATTTCAGAGCTTTCCATAGCAACATCTGTTCCAGTGCTCAGCGCAAATCCTACATCAGCTTTTGCTAACGATGGAGCATCATTTACACCATCACCAACGAACCCAACAAACATACTCTTTTGCAGGTCTTCCACGTGTTTGACTTTCTGGGCCGGAAGAACTTTTGCAAAAAAATCACTGATTCCAACTTCTTTTGCTACTTTTGCGACAATTTCTTCCTTATCACCTGAAATAAGATAGGGCCTAATATTATCGGCTTGCAATTTTGCAATGAGCTCTTTGGCACCTTTTTTTACTCTATCTTCTAACGCAATTTCTGCTACAAGTTTACTACCTGCTCCAAGTAAAACCTCTATAAAATCATGGTCTTGATACTTTGAGACATCTATTTTATTTTCTTGCAAAAACGCTTTAGACCCTAGAAAATATATTTCACCTTGAATCTTGCCTTGTATACCTTTACCAGCAATGTCTTTAAAATCTGTAACTTCCAATAAATCCAGCTTTTGCAATTCCAAAATGTTTGCAATTCCCTTTGATAGAGGATGATTAGAACCTGATGCTAAACTACCTGCAATTTGATACGCCTTTTTCTCTTCTATCTCTTCAACATGAATTGAGCGTACATTTAGCTCCCCTGCAGTTATAGTTCCAGTTTTATCCAAACATAGCGCTTGCAACTTATGCATTTTTTCAAGAGCACTTGGACTTTTAATCAAAATCCCCTCTTTGGCGCCTTTGGAAGTTACAACCATAATCACAATAGGTGTTGCTAAACCAAGCGCGCAAGGACAGGCAATTATAAGTGTTGCAATTGCTCGCACCATAGCTTCTTGAGCGGTTTGACCAAAAAAATAATTCAAAACAAATGTGATTATTGATACCCCTATGATGCTAGGCACAAAATAGGATGAAATTTTATCTGCTAATCGCTGAATAGGTGCTTTGGTATTTTGTGCATTTTTTACAAGATCAATTATCTGCGATAAAACTGTATTGTTGATATCTTTGGTGATTTCTATTTCAAGCGTTTCATCTTGATTAATAGTCCCTGAAAAAACGGTATCGCCCATCTTTTTTCGTATGGGAACACTTTCTCCCGTGAGCATGGCTTCATCGACGTGGGACTCACCTTTTACAACAACTCCATCAACTGGAATCTTATCAAATGGACGAATAAGAGCTTTATCACCAATCTTTATCTCTTCAATCAGAAGCGAAACAAGCTTATTGTCTCGATAAACACTTGCCTCCTTCGGCTGCATATTAAGAAGAGCCTTCATAGAACTAGACGCTCTATTTTTTGATCTTTCTTCGAGCAGTTTTCCAAGCAAGATAAGAGTAATTAAGATAGCACTAGTTTCAAAATACAAGGCAGTATCAATTTTTAAGAAAAAATTAATACTGGAATAAATAAAAGCAACACTTGTGCCAAGCGCTACAAGTACATCCATCCCTACATATCCAGCCTTTATCGATTGAATGCTTCCTTTATAAAAAGGATAACCGCCAATTGCTTGCACAAGAGTAGCTAAGAAGAATTGATATACAGGATGCAAAGTAAAAGAATAAGAAAACAAATGAGAAATCATTGTCACAAACAAGGGAAAAGAAAGAGCTGCGGAAATAATTGTTTGAAAAACTAAACTAGACGAACCCTTCTTTTTTTCCTCAGGTTCTAACATATATCCAAGAGAAATGATTTTCTTTTGGATTTTCTTTGGACTTGTTTGATCCTCTGCATAGGAAATAGACACGGCTCCACTTGCAAAATTAATGGCTACATCAGATACGCCGTTGATTAAAAAAAGCACCTTAGAGATTTTTTCAATACAAGAAGCGCATCGTAAATTCGTAATTTTTGCTTCAAATTTCTGAGTCATTTCTTTGGCTCCATGTAAATTGATATTATTGAAGCTCATCTACGATTGAGATATTTTTCACAAGAATGTTTTAAAAATAAAATTTATTTAGTTTCATATTTTTTTAAATACGTATCCCAAAGAGTTGGGTAATGATCTTTCAATAACCCATCTATTTCTTTACAAGTCTCCTTTGAAAATTTTCTACTATGAAAAAAGAGATCCTTTTTTGATGAAAATTTCTCATTGTATGGAGCAAGAGTATTAAAATTTCTTCTTAAATGCTCTTCAAATTCTGGATAATCGCTCATAAAAACATCCAGTTGCTCACTGGATTCATTCAGAAAGTTTAAAAGTTTATAAATAACCTTTCTAGGTTTTTTCACAAGATCTTCGTAATAGATAAGTAGTTTCGTTTTTGGGTTGCTCCAATTATGGTAGCAAAGAATATTGTCTAAATAACTTGTAAATCCTCCCATGCAACTTTTAGCAGATTCAAGTAAATCAACTTCATTACAAAACCTCCATCTTGGAATGCACTCTTTGTAATTGCGAAGTAGTAGTATCATTTTATTCGACTCTGAATCAATTTCCGTCAGCAACTCTGCATTTTTTGTAAAATATAGACTTTTTTTGGAGAAATCCCTTTCTAAACTTAAGGGATTTACAAGTGATGTAGTCTCAAGCCACGGCATATCGATATGCCTAAGTGTTTTTTTTGTGAGCTTTTGTGTGATCGCCAAAAGCAAATGAGCACCGCTATGAGGGTAACTAAGTAGAAACTGCTCGTGATGTATTGTTTCTGGATAAATTGGGTCAACATAATCACTAAAACAATTGGGTGACCAGATTACAAGTAGAAAAAAGCATTTTTTCAGAATAAATTTCATTTCAGCTCTAAGTTTTATATCTCTTTAAATATTTTTTCCAAAGATTAGGATAATTCTTTTGAATATGGCCATCCATTTCTATAAGAGACTCATTTTTAAAATTTCTCGAATGATAAATTAGTTTATCACCACCAGATGACCAAGCATCCTTGACAGGACATTGCTTTCGATATAATTGGATTAACTTTTCACGAAAGGATTTTTCATCTTCAAATACCTGATCCATCTGAGTAATATCTTCGCCTAAAAACTGCAGTATTTTCTCAACATTCCCTCTCAAATCCAAAATGAGATCCTCATAATAAATCAGAAGTTTAGTATCAGGATTCTTCCACCTATCAAAACACCTCAGATTTCTAATATAATGACAAAACCCACCTTCTTCACTTAGGACTGCATGCTTAAACTCTGCCTCAGAATATTGACATGCTCTTGGAATGCATTCCTTATAATTTCTTAAAACTACAAGAAGCTTGTTTTTATCTTGATTAATCTTATCAAAAAAACCACCAGGAATATGGGTTCTATATAGAGTGGACTTATCAAAGTTCAAATCCAATTCAAGTCTATTTACCCCGGGATGAGAGACTCTCCATTGCTTTTTAATAAGTAACACTGGTTTTCTTGTAATAGCCTGAATTGAACCAATTGTTAAGTTGGTGCCAGAGATCGGAAATGTAAGTAAAAACTCAGAGTTAATAATCTCCTCTGGGGAATGAATGTCTAGCTGCTTCGTGAAGGAAGAAGTAAAGTAGAAAATTAAGCTCAAAAATAAATATTTCATTTTTATCACATTTGAATCAAATCTAGAAATAGGAGTTTTAAATTATACAGATTACATAATACATTTATTTTTCACTTCGTTTGATACCTGTGTAGATATTTACTCCAGAGGATGGGATATTGCTCTTCGAGATGACTATCTATTTTTTTCATATTTACTTTTGAAAAATTCCTGCTATGAAAAATTTCCTGATCACCACCTGAGAATAACCTTTTTTCTTTTTCCCACTGCGATTGATAGCTAGACAAAATTTTTGAAGAAATTTTTTCATAATCTAGAATTACATCTTCCAATAAATATTGGGATTCTCCCAAAAACTCCAAGACTGTGATTGCAAATGCACGAGGATTTTTTATTAGATCCTCATAATACACTATTAATTTTGTTTGATTATTTTTCCATGAATCAAATGCCTGTAGATTCGATATAAAAAGTGGAAATCCTCCTTTATTGTTTAAGACAGACGACAAAAATTCCTCTTCAGAATATTTACAGAACCTGACAATACATTCTTTTGGATTCCTTAAAATCATAATTAATTTGTTCCTATTCTGATCCAGTCTATCTAGAAAAACCAACTCCTTTTTATGTCTACCGTGTGTACGGAACATAGGTGATTTTTTTGTATTAATGTCTATATTAGCACGGTTCAGATTCTCTTTGGAAGGTGTCCACTTTTCTTGGATGGCAAGATATGGTTTATGTGTCAAAGCTTGAATTAAGCCAAGAGCAAGATTAGTCCCTGATTTTGGGAAACTAAGAAAAAACTCCTTATTAATGGCACCACCAGGATTTCTTAAATCTATAGTGGAAACCGAGGATCTTAGAAAACCTGGAGATAAAATAAGAAAAAAAAATATTGTTAGTTTCATGTTTTTTACTCGGTTTGATATCTTTTTAAGTACTTATTCCAAAGATTTGGATAAGCACTAATTATATGTTCATCAACAATTCGCATGCTTTCTCTTGAAAAATTTTTACTATGAAAAGGAACTATTGATTTATTAGAATATTTTAGTTTGTTTACTACAGATTGCTTTTGATAACTTGTGAGTATTCCTGCCAAAATTTCATCTAAGTTTGATATGTAACTTTCTAAATAATCATCGCTTTCATCAAAAAATTCTAATAGTTTTATCGCTACTACTTCTGGGGTAGCAAGTATATCTTCATAATATAAGAGTAATTTTGTCCTATCATTCCATTCATCAAAAATTTTTAAGTTGAAAAGATATTGAGCAAATCCGCCTTGATTTTCAATCACAGACTTTAAAAATTGCTGCTCACTATAGCTACAATGCCTCACAATACATTCTTTTGGGTTTCTTAAAACAAATAGGAGTTTGTTTTTTTTGGTTTGAAGCTTAGTAAGAAGTTCTTTCTGCCAGTCTAAGGATGCATGTAAGCGATATAAAGTATTTTTCTCATTTTCAATTTCTAGTTTTAGGCGGTTATATGCATTTAGATTTAACTTTAAATTATTTTTTGTGTCGCGCAATGGTTTTCGAGTTAAATATTGTAAAATTCCAATTGTAAGGTTCGTGCCAGATCTGGGATAAGTCAAAAAAAATTCTTTCCCAATAATTTTTTCAGGCGCTTCTACATCCAAACGCGTGATTTCAGAATATAAACAACCAGAAAAAATACAAAAAATTGCAACAATTTTTTTTTTCAACACAGTAGTTACCTAATATAAAATGCTATTTTAATATAAAAAGCCCCCAAAACAGGGGGCCTAAATACGATTATTAACTTGAGTATCTACTTAGATATTTTTCCCAAAGCATGGGGTAATTCGTTTTTAGATGATCATCTATTTTTTCTAAAGATTCTTTAGAAAAATGCTCAGTATGGAATGATGTATTTTTTCCTCGTGAAGAAGATCTACTAAATACTAACTTCATTTTGTTAACCGTTTTCTCTACACCTTTTTGGATCACTTCAGTTGGAACAGCAATTTTTTTGAAATACTTTTTCTCGTATGATTCCAATATCTGGTTGCTTACTTTGTCAAAATTCTGGAAGAAATCTTCATCCACAGATGTATTTTCTCCTAAGAAATTAAAAAGTGAAGCAAAAGTCTCTTTTGGGTTTTCTAACAAATCTTCATAAAAAACAATCATCTTAGAAGGAGTTGGATACCAGTTAAACAAACTTAGTGTAGGTTCTTGCCAGTTGTCATAAGCTAGTAGAGTGTTAATGTAATCTTTGAACGGTGCCTTTTCATTAACAATTGCGTCAACAAGCTCATCTTCATTATATTGAAAATGACTTGTAATGCATTCTTTTGGATTACGCACTAACAACACTAGCTTATTTCGGCAAGTGTCTATTCTGTTCAGTAACCTTTTTTCCAATTTATGGGAATGGAGTTTAAAAATCGGCATTTTCTCACTGTCGATTGTAGCCTGGAGATGATTGAATTTGTTAATACATTTAGTTCCTGTTTTTTGCCATTGTTGAACAGGCTTTTTAGTCGTCTCCTGTAAAGTTGCTAATACCAGATTAGACCCTGATTTCGGATATGCAAGCAAAATTTGCTCGTTGTATGCTTTTTCGGGCGCTTTCAAATCAATATCTGCATAAAGACATTGAAAAAAAAGTGCGACAAAAAGAAAAGCTATTCCTTTTTTCATAATATGTTCACCAATTTTCAGTTTTCAAACACGAAAAAAGGTAGGAAAATATTTGAATCTTGTCAAATTCTTTTTAGAGAATTACTGAATTAACCATCTTAGCTATTTTTTAGAACTAAATACGCCAAGTTTCAGTGTCTATTCGAGGTTTGATTAAGGATATCTTCTTCTCAGAAGAAGTGTTCTAGATAAATGGGGGCAGTCAGACTCGAACTGACGGAGACCGAAGTCGAGGGATTTACAGTCCCTTGCAATTGCCACTATGCGACACCCCCAAATTGGAAAGATTTGCTGGCGAAAGGAATTGAACCCTCAACCGTCCGATTACAAGTCGGGTGCTCTACCAATTGAGCTACACCAGCAAAAAACTGAATCCTCAATTCTACAAATAAAAGCTTTTTTTGCTCAAGTTATGATTCGTCTTTTTTTTGATCAGATGGATTATTTTCTGATTTCTCTTCCTTGTTTGGCTTGACCTGAGATGAATTAATGGTTTCTTTGCTTCCAACTTTATCTTTAAGAGAACTAGATTTTTCTTTTTCGACTGTTGGTTTTGAAGCGTTTTGTGAAAATAGCTTAGAAAGATCAGAGGAACCCATTGGAGTTATCACTTTGTCTTTTAACCTTGTTCGGGAAGAAGTTTGTTTCAAAGCGCAACATTTTTTATATTTTTTCCCAGATCCACAAGGGCACGGATCATTCCTACCTACTTTTTCCATCTTTCCTCTAAATAAGTCATTTCTAAATTCAGTCCGCAAATTATTAATTATTGTAATATTTTAATTAAAGCGATATATTTTTTCTTCATTAAAGAATGATATTACAATGAAATTAGAATTTTCTTTACCTATTGCTACTCCCCCCTGGAAAACTCTCGGAAAAAAAATTGAGAGTAAAATCCGAAAGGCTCTCTTTGAATTTAGCCTACTAGATGAGGACAAACCACTTGGAGTTGCATTATCAGGAGGAAAAGACAGCTTAACCCTCCTTTATATGTTACATCATATAAGAGGGAAGGGCGTTCCTTTTTTTGATATACATGCAATTTTTGTTGATGGAGAATTTTCATGCGGAGCATCTATTCAAAAAAATTTTTTGCAAAAAGTTTGTGAAAAGTTAGATATTCCCCTTTCGATTTGCCAATCCACTCAGAAAAAGGAATCTCTTAATTGTTATACTTGCTCAAGAGAGCGCCGGAAATTGATTTTTGAATCTGCAAAAAATAATAATATTAAGCAAATCGCCTTTGGTCATCATAGAGATGATAATATACAAACACTTCTACTCAATTTACTCCATATTGGTGAGTTCTCTGCAATGCAACCTAAACTTTATATGGAAAAGTTTGGGGTTCATATTATTCGACCCTTATACTTTCTAACCGAAAAAGAAATAAAAGACTTTGCGAAGCAATATGGATTTGATAGGATTACATGCCAATGTCCCATAGGGCAAAACTCTAGAAGGCTTCGAGTGGAAAATATTATTCAGCATTTAGAAAAAGAGTTTCCAAATGTTAGATCCAACCTTCAGCACGCAGCGTTAGAGTTTGGTTCCGATAAATCTCTAAAACCATAAGATCACCTATGATAACACTCGAACTTATTGCAGTTATTTTATATGCGGCTATTTTATTTTTGATAGGATTTCTATCCTATCAAAAACATAAAACCGCAGATGATTTTCTAATCGGTGGAAGAGGGCTGAATTTTTATCTAACTGCGCTTGCAGCACATGCCAGTGATATGAGCTCCTGGCTTTTTATTGCATTTCCAGCTGTTATGTTTATGAACGGGATTTTTAACTATTGGATTGGGATAGGCCTCTGCTTGTTTATGTTTCTTAATTGGCAACTTATTGCACCAAAGATTCGTTTTGAGACTGAGAAGTACAATTGCCTAACATTCTCTTCTTATTTTGAGAGCAGGTTTCATGATACATCAGGTGGAATTCGTATTCTAACAGCCCTTATGTCTCTTGTTTTTTACACAATCTATGTTTCTGCAGGATTGTATGGAATTGCAATCGTAATTGGCTCTCTATTTGGCATTTCATACCAAATTGGAATTATTATTGGTGTTGTCATCATTGTCCCCTATTTACTTATCGGGGGGTATACAACCCTTGCATGGTTAGATCTGTTTCAAGGGCTATTCTTACTTTGCGTCATTATCATTGTTCCTCTTGTTGCACTTGGACATGTTGGAGGGCTATCACAAGTTTTTAATAGCATGCAAAACAAAGGAATAACACTCTCATTAATTCCAAATTTCACTTTTACTACTTTCCTTCAAATTCTTTCAGTTGTTGCTGGTTGGGGACTTGGATATTTCGGTCAGCCTCATATTACGACAAAGTTTATGGGTATTAAGAAAATAAGTGAGATGAAAAAAGCTAAATATTTTGGAATGAGTTGGCAAATTCTAACTCTTACCTTTGCAGGCCTAATTGGGCTCGTCGCTATAACGTACTTTCAAGGAATTCAAGTCAACGACCAGAAACTTTTCGTAACCATGACAAGAGATTTGTTCCCTCCATTTCTAGCAGCCTTCATGTTATGCGCTGTACTTGCTGCTACGATTTCCACAATGGATTCTCAAATTTTAGTCTTAGCTTCAAGCCTAACAGAAGACTTCTACAAACGAGTAATCAAAAAAAATGCCTCATCTAATGAACTTTTACTTGTATCCAGAATAAATATTGGAATCGTCACGCTACTTGCTTTCATCATTGCTTTTTTCAAAATTGGTACGATTTACAAACAAGTTCTCTTTGCATGGTCAGGACTTGGCTCTAGTTTTGGGCCTATTCTTATTTTTGCTCTTTATTCCAAAAGAGTGAATCGGTATGGTGCGCTCTCAGGTATACTTGTAGGTGGAATAGTCGCTGCAGTCTGGCCTATGATTGATAATTATTACAATCTAGAAGTCTTTGCTATTATTCCAGGATTTATATGTAGTTCGATAGCTATTTATCTTACTTCTTTGTTTACACGCCATAAATCGATACCCCAAGAGGTTCACAATGACAAAACGACCGTTTTTTCTTCTAGTCAATGATGATGGAATAAACTCTAAGGGGATCTATTACCTCTATCAGTCCCTAAAAGACTTCGCTGATTTACTTATATGCGCCCCTGCGACGCAACAATCAGGTGTAGGCGTTGCCTTTTCATACAATAAAAGCTTCCTCCTAGAAAAAGTAGATTTTGACGGTGATCAAATTGCATGGCAAGTGCATGGCACTCCCGCAGATTGCACAAAAATAGCTTTGAATGAGCTCACAAACAGAAGACCTGATCTGATTATTTCTGGTATTAATCATGGAGAAAACTGTGGGCGAGCAGTTCTATATAGTGGAACAATTGGAGCAATTATTGAAGGCACAAACAAGCATGTACCTGGCATTGCATTTTCCTACTATGATAAAGATGTAGATGATTTTGAGCATGTTGTCGAATACATTCCTAATATTGTAAATCATGTTTTAAAACACCCCATGCCCGAAAAAACATTTTTAAATGTGAACTTCCCTTCAAAAAGCATCCCTTTTCAGGGAATGAAATTTGCGAGGCAAGGTAATGCATATTGGATTGACTGCGCTGAAAAACAGCCTCACCCGGAAGAAAAACTAGAATATCTAATCCATGGTAAACCCATCGTTTATGATGAACATGACGAGAGTGATGTCATGTACCTTTCAAAAGGGTATATTACTGCTGTTCCATTAAATATCGTCGACTTAACAGACCATGATCATTATTTAGACCATAAAGATCTGTTTGAATCTGCTTTGAATACCGTTTCAGTAAAAAACACCTAAGATGCTTATCAGTCACTTAATATAGAAATTTCAAGATCTTTTAGCTTAAATAAACTCTTCGATGAAAATGAAAACTTTGTTAAACCATTCCTAATGAGTTCATCTGGGATTTCAACTTCAAATTTTGCATACAACTCTCTGTCAATTTTTTTCGTTTCTAACAAAACGTCATTAACTTTTACTTGCAAGGATTGTTTCGGAAAAATCTTTGATCTAAAAACCAGTTTATACTTAAAGCCCTGCATCAAATTAAAATAGATAATGCCTTCGTCACCCACTACCTTTAAGTCAATAAAGGGCCTGGTATTAAAAGCCCCTCTTGTATTCCAACCGCTCCCCATAAAAGGCATAGTGCAGTTAAAATCTATGCTTGATTTTTCTTGCATGATCTCGGACAAAGCTAAAAAACATTGAGGATATTTTTTATTACTATTCTTATAATTTTTTCTTGCGTATTCATAGAGAGCAATATCTAGAAAATTCAAGGCTTTAATTCTTCCAATAATGTTAGCTTCTTGCACCTCTCGATTTGTTTTACCAAGCGTCAACACTTGATCTAGTAGAAAATCAATTCCAAGTTTGTAATAGAGCAAATTCACACCTTCCATAAACTCTTCTGCATTATCTAAAAAAAGTATCATATCAAATTTTTTTAGATTTTCTATTGCGTTAGAAAGAAGAGCTTCTCCTTCTAAATTGGGATTTGAAGAAAGCATTTTACACATCCAATTTTGTTGAACCTCCTCAGGCATAAGGATTGTTGATTCATCTAAAATTCCCGTTTTTCTTAATGACTTTGCAGCATAATTCATATTAGAAAGCACTCTTTCCACAGGATCTCTAAACACGGTAAATAGAAAAGAGTTTTCAAAATCAGGATCTTTTGCTTCTAAAAACCAAATAGGAAAATGACCGGATACAAATTCATGATTGATTTTAGGAAACTCCTCCAAAGAACATGGAGTCACGACAGGAATACTGTTATCCCCTGATAGTTTTCTGTCTAAGTAATTGAATTTTACCGCTTTTCGAAATGGGTATGTCTCATTCTGATGAAAAAATTTTTCTACAATTCCCCTCATGGTCGTCCCACCCGATTTTTGAATATGTAGATGTATTACTCTTGCTTCCATTAGAAAACTATAACTTATTCCTAAAACTGTTAAACAACAAAGAAAGTTCCTATAACACATAAGCACCTAATTTTTTTTTGAATTATTCCTAAACTTATTGTTAAGAAATCACGAATTGAGTTTCTTGTATACTGGATTTGCCCAGCGTCAGAATTTCTTTATAAATTTACTTGAGAAAAAACCGTTATCTATATAAAGTTTTGATCTTATCGGGCGTGTAGCTCAGTTGGTAGAGCTCCTGTCTTACACACAGGCGGTCATAGGTTCGAGTCCTGTTACGCCCATCCGATTAAAAATGCGGGAGTAGTTCAACTGGTTAGAGCACCAGCCTGTCACGCTGGAAGTTGCGAGTTCGAGTCTCGTCTCCCGCGCATTTTTTTTCTGTACAATCATTTTCACTATCTTTATCTATCGACAATAGTAAGTATTGGTTTTCATATGGTAAATGTTTCTCTCTCAAATAAAACTCCAGCTCAAAGAGCACTTTCCTATTTTTGGATAGCACTTGGCGCTTTTTTAGCAGCTGTTTCTATTCGTATTTTTCTTTTTCCTCATGAATTGATTGATGGAGGAATCATCGGCATTTCCATGATTCTTGCACGACTTTTAGGTGGACAATACTTTTCCCTCTTTTTTATTATTCTTACGATTCCCTTTTTGTATTTATCATTCAAATTCATTCGTAGAACATTTGTGATTCAAATGTTTATTGCTGTAATTTTGTTTGCAGGATTTTTAGCGCTTCTTGATAAAGCCCCCTCCTTTGATTCTGACCCACTTGAGGTTATCGTAATCGGTGGTGCAATACTTGGGGTTGGAGCTGGCCTTATTATTAGAAATGGTGGCTGTTTAGATGGGACAGAGATCTTAGCAATTATCGTGAATCGAAAAAAAGGATATACTGTTGGGCAAGTAGTTATTTTCTTAAACTTCTTCATATTTGCAGCATATGGCTGGATCTTTATGGATTGGCATATTGCGCTTCGATCACTTATGACCTATGTAGTAGCCTTTAAAATGATGGATCTTGTCATAGTAGGCTTAGATGAACTAAAGTCTGTACTTATCATTTCATCTAACCCCAAAGATCTTACTAAAGTCATTATGCATGAGCTTGGTTTGGGCCTTACCGTGATGCATGGAAGAGGCGGATATACAGGTGATGCAAAAGACCTTCTTTTTGTTATTGTGGAAAGACTTGACTTGGCCGATTTAAAGGAGCTTATTCTTAGAGAGGATCCAGATGCTTTTATTGCTGTTGAGAATCTACACGAAGTCGTATCGGGTCGTAGAACATCTCGTCCTAAAAAATCAAAATCAAAAAAACTCGCATAAATTCATTTTCAATATCGCTTGCAACTTATGAACTTTTTGCCTACTTTTTGAATAAATTTTGCAAATGAAAATCACTATGAAATTAGACGAAGAAGTAGACAGAATAATTAAACAAGCTCTTGATGAAGATCACGCATCGAGTGACATAACTTCATCATCGTTGATTTCCCAAAAAGCTACCTGCAGGGCAACTCTTTTTGCAAAACAAGATGGAGTAATAGCGGGACTCTCTTTTTTTAAAAAAATTTACCAGACATTTGATCCATTAATAAAAATTTCATTGCATATTGAAGAAGGAGAAACTTTTAAAAATGGAGATGCTTTAGCAACACTTGAAGGATCTACCCTTTCGATTTTAGCGTGCGAGAGAGCATCTATTAATCTGCTTCAACATCAAACAAGCATCGCTACAACAGTCTCTAAATATATTGAAGCTACCAGAGGCTATCCTTGTGATATTTTAGATACAAGAAAGACCCTACCTGGACTTAGAAACATTCAAAAATATGCAGTGAAAGCAGGAGGGGGCAAAAACCATCGCTTTGATCTAAATGAATGCATCTTTATCAAAGAAAATCACTTGGCTGCAATCACTCCTCAAAAAAACAAATCTATCTTTGAAGATGCTATTCAAACGGCGAGATCTAAACATCCAGGTAAAAAATTGATTATCGAAGTTACGAGCCTTAACATGCTTAAAGAGGTATTAAAACTTAAGCCTGATCATATTCTTCTTGATAATATGAACCCCGATCAAATCAAATCAGCAGTGAATATGGCAAGTAGTAGGGGTATTTACTTAGAAGCGTCTGGGGGCATTAATCTCAGTAATGTAGCCGAGTACGCTAAAACAGGTGTCGATGGCATTTCGGTTGGAAGACTTACTCATTCTATTGATGCAATAGATATGTCCCTATTAATACAACATGAAAAGGAGTGATAAACATGTCTAATCCAAGTGAGCTGATTTTTAAAGAAGAAGCAAGATTAAAACTTAAAGCTGGCATTGCAAAACTTGCAGAAACTATAAAACCAACCCTTGGTCCGAGTGGAAAAAATGTTGGCATACATGAAAGACATAATTCTCCAGAAATTGTAAATGATGGCAATAGCATCATCAGCAAAATTGATTTTAAAGATCAGTACATGAATATGGGAGCAAGCTTAGCCAAAGAACTCGCTTCCAAGATCAGACAAGAGGCTGGCGATGGAACAACAACTGGTATATTACTCCTCAATGCCATTGTACAAGCCGGAATAAAAAACATCGCAGCTGGATCATCCCCCATTAACATCAAAAAGGGAATTGAGGAGGGTGTATCTCAAGTGATCCAAAACTTAAAAAAACTATCTACTCCTCTAGAAAGTGATGAAGAAATTAAACATATCGCTGCTGTAACTGCTCATGGGAACAAAAAGATCGGTGAATATATTTTTAAAGCCTTAAAAAAAGTTAATAAAACAGGCGTTGTCACTGTAGAAAATGGCTCAGGTAAGGATACTAAACTTGAAATCGTCGATGGTCTTCGATTTGAGCGAGGTTATGAAAGTCCTTATTTTTGTTCTGATATGGAATCAATGAGTCTTGAGCAAAAAAAACCCTCTATTCTCATTACAGATAAAAAAATTTCCTCTATTCATGATATTTTACCCGCGTTGCAAGCTGCAAGTGCAATCGACTCAGAACTCCTAATTATTGCTGATGAATTTAATGTGGATGTTATTTCATCACTTGTTGTGAATAAGGTCAAAGGCACCTTAAAAGTTTGCGCTGTCAAAGCGCCTGGATATGGAGATCGAAAGAAAGAACTCCTTTTAGATATAGCTTGTCTTACCGGAGCAAAATGCATTCTGGAAGATCAAGAAATGCAATTTAAGGATGTCGATCAAAGTTTTTTTGGTACTGCTGAAAAAATCATCATTACGAAAGACCACACTACAATTGTAAATGGTGGATCCGATCCGTCTGATTTGGAGCTTCGAATTCATTCCATAGAAACTCAAATCAAAAACACAAATAATAAGTCTGACAAAGAACTCCTAAAGCAGCGCAAAGCAAAACTTTCAGGAGGCGTTGCAGTTATTCGCGTGGGAGCGCCATCAGAAAAAGAGTTAAAAATCAAAAAGCAACTTTTTGAAGCTAGCTTGAACGCAACTAGAGCTGCGTTGCATTCTGGATTTGTTCCAGGAGGCGGAACAGCTCTACTATTTGCATCTAGAGACCTTGATCCAAAAAATCTATCTGATGAGGAAAAAATAGGTCTTGATATAGTTACAAAAGCCTGCGAAGCCCCTTTTAAACAACTTGTATCAAACACTTGTGAAAATCCATCTATTGCACTTGAAAAAGTCCTCGCTAAAGGATTTCCATTTGGGTTTAATCTACAGTCTTCACAAATCGAAAATATGATCAAAAGCTCTATTATTGACCCAGCAAGCTTAAGTGTATTAGCTCTTAGACATGCAGCCTCAACAGCCTGCATCGTACTTCTTTCTGAAGTACTCATCGGCGAATTGAAAGAAGAGTAGACATGAAACAAGCTGCAATTTATCCAGCAACTGGAATTGGTGACACGATTCTAATGATGATCGCTGCAGATAGCCTTTATAGCGCTGGCTACAGCGTTACTTGCTTTCATCACCTTGCCGATGAAATCAAGCCACTTTTTAAAAACATTATATTTAAAAAACCTCTATCGCCAAACAAACAAAATTGCTCACCGTATGATCTTATCTTGATCCAAAATGACAATTCAAAAAGAGCCTTTGATTTTTTTGAATTGAGAGAAAAAAACAAAGAGCTAAACATTGTATTTTGCTTTCCCAAAAGCTCTTCTAAAAAAATGCCACAAGACTTTCTTTTCCATTACAAAGCGCCATTTGCTATGCAAATATCTCAATCTATGGAAAAACTACTTGGAAAGCCATCACCTCAAGTTTCAAATCAAATTGTAATTTCTAAAGATCATAGCTTTAGAAAATATCCCAGGCGAATTGTAATTCACCCGACAAGTAATGACATACGCAAAGATTGGACTCCGTCTCAATACCTAACCCTTGCAAATATTTTAAGCACAAATGGATATGAGGTTACATTCACCCTCAGCAAGGCAGAAGAGAAAACATGGAAAAAACATCTTCTAGGAACCCTTTTTTCTCTTCTTACTACTTCATTAAAAGATCTTGCGTCCTATCTATATGAGTCGGGCTATTTCATTGGAAGTGACTCAGGTGTGGGGCATCTAGCATCTAATATCGGCATTCCAACCCTCACAATTGGAGGCAACCCCAAAAATTTACGACTTTGGAGGCCAGGATTTAGTTTAGGAAAGATTTCTACGCTCCCCTTTAACTTACCAAATTTTAAAGGTATCGGACTTCCTCTACGAGACTCTATCTGGAAAAAGCTTATATCTCCTAAAAAAGTATATGCAGATTTCATACTGCTGCAAAAAAGCTTTGAAGGAGAGAATCCATGAAAAAAGCATGTGTCGTATGCGCGGATGGAATTGGTGACGCCCTACTTATGATGATTGCATCTGAGTATCTCTTTAAAAAGGGTTTTCAGGTTACAACGTATTCAAAGCCCTTGATAGGAATGCAGCCTTTTTTTGAGCACCATCATATTCGCGCAAAAACGCCGAGGCTGCTTAGTGAACTACTACAATCAGACCTTGTCATTTTACAAAATGACAATTCTGAAAAAACCAAGGAAATCATCCAAGCCTTTCATCAAGACAGATCAAAGCTTACTGTTTTTTTACCAACCTTTGAAAAACACAAACATAGCTTCGTTGCAAGTCATGATCAGATTTTTGATGCAAAACATCCAATGGCGACAAACATTGCCAAATCAATTGCCGGTGTTTTTCAAAGCCCTCATGTCTCTAAAAACAATGGTATTTTGCCCTTTGAGTATTTAAATTACCGCAAACATACTAATCGAATCGTAATTCATCCAACCTCCAAAGAAGTACATAAGAATTGGAATAAGCATAAATTCCTAGAGACAGCTATTTCACTCCAAGACAAAGGATATGAAGTTTCGTTTTGCCTCTCTAAGGAAGAGCACAGTGACTGGCCAGAAATTAAAACATATGGTTTCAAACTTCCAACATTTAAAAAACTGAGTGAGCTTGGTGAATATATTTATGAATCAGGATATTTTATTGGTAATGATTCAGGACCTGCTCACTTAGCATCTAATCTTCATATTCCAAATATAGTAATTTCAAACAGCAAAAAACGGATGAAACTATGGAGACCAGATTGGATTAAGGGTTATGTACTCACCCCGTCATCCTTTATTCCAAATTTGAAGGGACTGCGTCTACGTGAAGATAAATGGCAATCGTTTATCTATCCTCGCCATGTTCTTCGAGCCTTTGCAAAACTCTCTCGAAAAAACTCATTTGGAAAGAAAAGTTCTTTCTAGATGTCGCTTATGAAAGCTTATCCTATCTGTCTTGATAACATTTGAATAACAATAATTTGAAATTTTGGAATTATTTCGATCAACATCATCTAATATTTTAGGATGTTGCAAGTCCACTCTTTCATATTCTAAGCCAAAAAGATTTTCCTCACCTGCAAAATCTTCTTGTTTTTCATGTTTTAAAAGCTGCATCCAATTTTTGTCTTCTCTATGTCCCCAAGTCGTTACTTTTTTCTTTAGTTCTTCCCCTTTTCTAAAATAACTATAATGATGAAGTAAAGGAAGATCATCTATTCCATTAAGGCCACGTATTTTTTTCCCAGAAATCTGATAAAAGGTTCCAGAGCGCTCCTCAACATCCATAAGAGCCTCTTTTAAAAGAAATTCTTTTTTGCAAAGAAGCGTATTTTGAGATACATTTTCTTTAGCTCGATATATTGGACTTGTGAAATAGAAATAACTATTTAAAAGGGCCGCATTTAACCCCTGCAACCCATCTGATTGCAAAAAGGATTTCACCCTTTTTCCGTCTGGAATTTCATCTACATCTAAAAACAAAATATATTCTACATCAGGATCTATAAAATCAAACCCAACATATCTAGATGTATTATGCCAATAATGTCCCCAGTTTGGGTCCTGAGGTGAAATTATTACATATGGACTATAGATGCGTTTTGCGTCATAGGCATATTCAATAAAGGTAGCATCTGGATTCTCCATGTATGACTGATGTAATAGCTTAGAGTTTTCTTTTTCACCGTTGAAAAAATGATCACAAACTGGAATAAGAATTTGATCTGAAAATTCTAAAGCCTCTTCAATACAAGTTTTTAAAAACCGGTAATCATTGGTACAATAATTAATGATTGTTACAAGCTTGCTCACTTAAAAACTCTTTCTCCAATAGATAACGTTTTACTTTGGTTGGATCCACGAATCGATAATTTTCATATTTCTCTTCCCAGTCTAGAGAACTATTTCCTATTTTACTATTTGGAATTTGTACCTCCAGAGGATTAAAAAATGCCTCTACATCTTCATATTCTAATCCAAAGATTGACTCTTCGTTACAGGGCTCATTTTTAAGTTCTTGTAAAAGTATGGTTTCCCAATCTCTTTCCCTCCGATGGCCCCAGGATGTGATCTTTTGAAATAATTCCTTTTCAGCACCAACAAAACTATAGTGATGGAAAAGAGGATTTCCACTTTTTCCAAGAATGTTATCTCTTTTTTTTCCCAAAATATTCTCAAATGTTCCAAGGCGCTCTTTCGTATGCAAAAGAGCTGATTCACTAAGACTGTTTCTCTTAGCAAGAAGAGCATTCTTAGAAAATGACTTAGCTCGCTTTAAAGCAGACCTAAAATAGTAAAAACTCAAGAACCTAAGCGCAGAATATTCAGTATAATTAGACTCTAACAAAAACTCTTTTACTTGTTTTCCATCTGGAATTTCATCCACGTCAAGAAACAATATATAGTCTGAAGACTGCTCAAATACATATCCAATATAACGAGAGGTGCTATGCAAAAAATGAGCCCACCTCAGATCTTCTGATGTAATCACAAAATTTGTTCCATATGGATTGCTGGAGTAAGCATATTCAATAAAAGAAACATTTGAGTGTTTTTGAATAGACTTCTCTAGAAGAGCTCGATTCTCTTTTTTGCCATCAAAAAAATGACTACAATAGGGAATAATGATCTGATCTGAATAAATTTGCGCCTCTTCTATGCATCGATCAATAAATCTAAAGTCATTGGTGCAATAATTTATAACTGTGGAGATGCTCATTTGTGATTCCATTATTTTTTCAACAAATATCAAAAACCACTTCTCTTTTCAAATAATTTATATGTAGCAAATATGGCAGCTATTGCAATCGGAAACGACTCTCTCACATTTATTAAATAAAATCTTAGATAAGAATAAATAATTTATTTAATACCGAAAAACAAACGAAATTAAATTTGTTTATTTTAATTTCTTTTTTGGATTACAATTTATATAAATAAAAAATTTAGTTTTTTTTTCGTAATGGCTGCATTAAATCGAATACTTCCTAGAGATTCCTTATCCGACGATTTCCCATCTCCCTCAATCGAAAGAAAGAGTGATTCAGACTCAATTCTTGATCAAATTGTCAATGCTGCCCCTGAGAAAGCGGTAGATATTCCTCTCATTGAAAGTGCAATATCGAATCTCAAGAACGCTATCTCATCACTACGTTTAGGTCCCCGCGCAATCATGGATAAAAATTTTATGGAGGCGCACCTTTCATATTTAAATGAGCCACACGATTTATCTTTACTATCCTATGTATTGGAAACGACGCTTTTGCAATTACAAGCTGAAAACTCTAGCTCGAGAAAAATTTTCAAGGCAATTGAAGGTTCATTAGACGAAACACAAAGAGAATTCCAAGAATGTAAGTTAAAAAAATCAGAAAACCTAGCCTCTAAACTTGAAAGAACATCTATCCTTTTCCAGTCAGACGAAGCAAATTACAAAATTCTTCAATGCACACCTCGTGAATTAAAAGAGTCCTCTTTGGATAATGCAACGGAAAAAACAGTTTTCTACAACAGTTTATGCTCTCTTTTTAACAAAATCAATTCAAAGCAAGAAGCTTGTAAAAAACTGAATACAGAATTGCGTGCTCAAGGTACTGACCTTCCTATTCTTGACCCAAACAAGCTCAATGAGACATTGTTTGGCCAAGTAGATAAAGTTACACTCACTTTTGCACGGAAAATGCCAGCGCCCAAAGGTCTATCGGAAGAGCCAAACCATGAACTTCCTATGCTTGCAAAGTCATACCGTCTGGAAAATGATTTAAGAAAAACATTAGAAGAATTTTCTAGTAAAGCTGGAATATGGAAACTAGGTGTTACCAAAACTCTCGTACAAATATTTAGTGATCAATTCTTTGCTTTTCAAAATGAAATACAAGAATTTTTTCCTGAAATTAATCGTTGCTTTCTTAAAAAAATTCTGAATCAACAAAATCAAATTATAAAAAGACACACCGAAGTAATTGTAAAACTAGGTAAATGCATCGATTGCGATCTTTCTGATTTAGAATCAGCACTAGAGATGAGTAAAAATTATTTCGATTATGTAGATAGATATCAAAAACACGCTCTCCCTCTAATTCAGAGCATGAGCGCAAGACATCATTTTTTAACACATTTTCTCCTATTTCTAGATACAATCTCAGATGAGTGCATACATAAGCTAATCGAGATTAACCAAAATTCAAAAAAGACATCTTTATACGAAAACACTCTAAATTTCCTATATGAAAAAATAGAAGAAATTGATGGATTTGCACCCATTCCTGATGAGGCGGATTATAAAGTCGCGCTCGAGATCTTACACTTGAACACTCCTTTGTTTACCACCTACTTACCCGCACTTCTAGATATCTCAGGGCCTCTGTGGCGTTGTCAAAAAGCAATTGAACCTCTTCTAGAAAATGTTGCTCGTCAAACAAAGGAACTTGCAAGACAAAAGAGTTATGCAAGCCGCGTCCAAACTGTTACAGTAACCCCAGATATGCTACCCGCTGAAAGTACATTTTCTCCAATTACCCAACCTGCTATTCAAAGCCCATCACCTGAACCTTTAATTTCTCCTATAAATGATCTTATTCAAACAATGTTGGGAAAGATTTCAGGGCTTGAAAATTTGCTAACAAATAAGCAGGCAAAAAAAGCATTCAAGTGTTTTAAAACTCATCATAGAAGTGTATGTATTCTTTTAAAAGAGCTACAAAACGGCGAGGCAATGCTTAACAAGCAAACTTTTTATCAAGCAAGTATCGACGCAGTTTCAGAAGCAGCGCTTATGATAGAGCAATTGCTTTGCTCATGTATAAGTGAAGAGGGGGATCTATCAGAAGATGAATACAAGCTTCAGTGTAAAACGCACGACCTTCTAGAGCTATATGATAACTTGCAAAATTTGGGCGTCAGAATAGATGATCCAACCCATGATGCTACTTTATCTAATCTAAATAAGGGGGAAATACGAGCTAGGTATCCCTCTAAACTTAGAGGTGATTATCACCCAGAAAGTGTTTCATCCATTTTACAAGAAGCATATTTTTTCTTAATTAATGAAGAAAATGATCCAAAAAGTCTCCCCACTGACGTATTTCAGGTGCTCTCAAATGCGCTTTTCGCTTCATCGAAATTAATCACAAGTTTTACAGGCGATGCATTTGAAATTACTGACCAACTTGAAAATATCAAATTACAATTAAATACAGATGATATTCCAAGTGCTGAGCAATTGGATCCATACATTGAATGTTGTAATATAGCCAATGAACTGGGCTGCAATGATCTTATTACGGTCCAAGATATCCTAAGTAGGATCACATTCATGCAGTTTAACTCCTTAGAAAATTCTGATAAACTTGATCTTGTTTTTTCTACACAGGTTAAAACCATTCAGTATCTTTTAGAAGAAATTTTTTCACAAATAGCTTGGAACTTAGATATTGATTCATCTTCATATAATCATGATATGTTTGAACTGCTTTCTGCAATTATGAATGATAATATGCCAAAGCTTACAGAAGATGAAATTGAATTCCTTAAATCTGGGCCTTCTGTGCGCTTTAATAGTCGCTATAGTGATCATGTTTCTAGCACAACTGATGCTCTTACAAGCCTTATTATTTCAATTAGAGAATTAAGTAAGGGAGTCTTCCAACGCAACTCAAACAAGAATACGCTTCCTCTTACAAGCAGAGCATTGACTGTTCAGTCTAGAGCAAGTTCTACCCTTTCTAATCCATCCCCGCCTACCCAAAGTCCTCTTGTTGATAGAGACCTATCTTCTAGACTATCTGACACATCTACCCTTTCCACATCCCTTACACCGACTCACGATAACTTCACCCCTGTATTCTCCTCAAATCTAACTGAAAATAGTTTACTCATTACAAAGATCGAATTAAGTACTGAAATAATTCCAAAGCAAATGTCTCTTATCCACTCAATTTTATCCAAAATTCTTAACTCTGATCAACTACAAGCCTCTCCGATTTACCCCTCTAACTACTAACAGTAAGTCGCTTAAAAAATTCTCTCTCCTAGAAAAAATATTTTTTTCTTCAACTTATTCCTCCTTAATGGATTAAAAATAATAGAAAAATTATTACCAGATTCCATTGATTGGTATTTCAAAAGGGGTGTATAGTTAAGGTACAACTAAAGATTTTTATTTACTTTGGGAGGTAATTTTATGAAAAATTCTGATCATCACAGAAAGCATCTACGTAAGAAAGCTATTCGAGAAGCGCAGAAATTAACATATGAAACAGACCCTAAACAAATAAGTGAGAGTGAGTTGCACAAGCAAACGTGTGATCCAAATACTCTACTTCAAAAGGAACATCGAATAACCTCTTCGGGGAAAAGATCTAAAATGGCTAATCCTAAAGAAGTTACATGGGAAACAGAGCCAGAGAGTCTCCACCAAGAGGGTAAAAGATGGATGGAAACCTCTAAAAAGCAGTCTTTGGATAAGGGATACCGACTCCGCGATAAGATGATCAAGCGTCGATCTAACAATGGAAAAGTAGCGTAAAGCGACTATCCAGTATTGAAGGCATTTGATCAATACGATACAATTGCGAGTTTAATAGCTTGCAATTGTATCAATGAATAAAAAACCATTACTTAAATTTGCCCATATCTCCGATCTTCATTTTGGAAAAGGAAATTTTGGGTTTTCTCAATTTCTGTCAAAAAGGTGGCTTGGAAACCTTAATTACCTTCTTTTTCGAAGAAAGCATTTTTTACATGATCGTATCCAAAAACTCACTCCTCTTTTTAACGAATTAAACATCGAAAATATTATTGTTTCTGGTGACGTGTCGACAACCTCTCTATATAAAGAATTTGCGCTTGCTAAAGATTTTACTCAAATCCTCAAAGAAGCAAGTAAATCTGTGTATGTAATTCCAGGAAATCATGACACCTACACTCGAAAAACGCAGAAAAAGAACGTGTTTTATCAATACTTTTCACCTTCCTTTGAAAAAAACTCATCAAAGATCTCTTCCTTCAATCTCAAAGATCACTTTGTTTGCGCAAAAAAATTAGAGCATGGATTTTGGCTTATTGGAATGGACACAACGATTGCAACAAATCTCTATTATTCAACAGGCAATTTCACTCAAAAAATCGAAGAAAACTTAAAACAACTTCTCGATTTGATTCCAAAAAATGAAAAAGTAATTGTAGTAAATCATTTTCCCTTCTTTTTTCAAGATGACAAACGAAGAAGACTTGAGAGAGGAAAATCACTTGAAAACCTACTAAAAAACTATCCCAATGTATTTCTATATGTACATGGACATACCCACAAAAGATCACTTGTTGACTTAAGACACACTAACCTCCCTATTATTTTAGACAGTGGAAGCTGTTCTCATAAAACGCAGGGGTCTTGGAATTTGATCGAAATTTATGATGATCATTTAGAAGTCTCTTTATTTACATGGAATATAGCCACAGACAATTGGGTATTGAAAGAAAAAGAGGAACTTCCTCTATGAGTAAATTAAAAATGCATGCAAGCAGCAAGTGGTACAAAGATGGCATAAAATTTGAATGCACTGGATGCGGAAAATGTTGCACCGGATCCCCCGGTTATGTTTGGCTTCGAGACAGTGAAATCAAAAAAATTGCAGAACACTTACAAATTTCAACTAAAGAATTTTTAAGAAAATATACAAGGCTTGTAAATGGAAAAGTATCCCTTTTAGAAGATAAAAAATCATTTGATTGCGTGTTTTTAAAAGATCAAAAATTTTGCACCATTTACAACGCAAGACCTAAACAATGCAAAACCTATCCATTTTGGGATGAGGTTTTCTCTTCAGAAGATGCATGGATGGAAGAATCAACTCGTTGTGAAGGAATTAATAAATCAGATGGGATTTCATTTTCTGAGGATGAGATTCAAGAGCGATTAGAAGATAATCGCAAGTAGTTTCCTTTTTTTTAATCATTTTTTTCGATACAAACGAAAAAAAGGATATTTATGACACATCAAGACCCAATCGATCCTAAGACGAGAAAAAAAATAGATCAATGGCTAACTGGGCCGTTTGATGCAAAAACGAAACAAAAAGTGCAACATCTTCAAAATACCGACATTGAAAAGCTCATCGATGCCTTTCACTGCGACCTATCATTTGGAACAGGTGGTATGCGCGGACTTATGGGTATTGGTACTAACAGAATCAATATTTATACACTTTCGATTGCCATGCAGGGCTTTTCCAACTACCTGCACAAAGAATATTCAAACCCTAGCATCGTGATTGGATACGATTCTAGAATCAACTCAAAGCAATTTGCTGAAAAAGCTGCTGAGATTTTATCAAGTAATCAGATCAAGGTTTTACTATGCCACGAGCTCAGACCAACACCTTTTGTTTCTTTCGCATGTAGATACTCAAATTCCCATGGCGCTATCATGATAACAGCATCTCATAATCCACCAGAGTACAACGGCTTTAAAATCTACGGTGATGATGGAGGACAAGTAATCTCACCTCAAGCAGATAAAATTGTGGAATTTGTGAGAAAAATTACAGATATTGCGCAGGTAAAATCTAGTGATAAGTCAAACATCTCCTATTTATCAAAAGATGTAGATCAAGCGTATCTTGATGCCGTGTATAACGCATCGATTTACAAAGATAACAATAAAACACATGGCAAAAATCTTAAGATTGTTTTTTCAAATTTACATGGTACAGGAATAACACTACTACCAAAGGCGCTACAAAAGTGTGGTTTTTCTAATGTTGAAATCGTAAAAAGCCAAGAAAAACCTGATGGATCCTTTCCTACAGCAAATAGCCCTAATCCAGAACTTCTTTCCGCTTTGCAAGAAGGATTAAATCTTCTATCAACATGCCATGGAGATATTTTGCTTTCCACCGACCCTGATGCTGATAGGTTAGGAGTTGCTCTTATTCACAATAAAGAACAAGTAATTCTAACAGGTAATCAAATTGCTGTAATTTGTGTACATCACTTAGCTAAATTCTATGCAAAAGAGAAGACTCCAAATGGTGTATTTATTACCTCCATTGTATCAAGTAAATTGCAGAAAAAAATTGCACAGGCTTATGGGCATCAATACATAGAGGTGTTAACTGGGTTCAAATATATTGCTGAAAAAATACGACAATTTGAAAATACCGATCAAAAATTCCTATTTGGGACAGAAGAGTCACATGGTTACTTAAATGGAACCTATGCCCGTGATAAAGATGGTATCTCTGCTGCGTGCCTCGTTGCTGAAATAGCACTTGCTCAAAAACTACTAGGCAAAGATCTTGTAGATTATCTCCATGCAATATTTGAAGAATATGGTGTCTTTGTAGAAAACACACATTCAATTTCTTTCCTACCTGGCAAAAAAAGCAGTGAAATTATTAAAGCATCTCTAGAAAAGTTACGAGCAAAAGCACCAAGTCACATAGGTAATATCAAAGTCATAGAAATCAATGATTATTTGCTCGATCAATGTTTTGATCTGCCAAGAGCTAATGTCATTGCCTATAAATTAGCTGACGGTAGCACCGCTATTGTTAGACCCTCTGGAACGGAACCTAAAATCAAAATCTATACTCTATGTATGCAAAAAGAATTTTCAGATGTTAACACTGGAATGAATCTCGCTAAACAGAAAATAGAAAAAATTCAATCAGATTTAATAAATACTTATTTTTCTCCAAAGGTATAATCCTTTTTTTTCTAATTTTTTATTAACATGCCTCGTCTTCTTTTCTTCCGCAAATACCTCTTTTTTCTAAGTAAACCCTGTGTTAAACTTACGCTCTAAATAGAGGAGAAAAGTTTATGTTAGTGTCCCTTTCCTGGCTTAAAGAGTGGATTCAGTTAGACCTTAGTGATGAAGAAATTGGGAATACGCTAACACTTGCAGGCCTTGAAGTAGATAAAATTGAAAAAACTCCTTTATCTTTTACTGGCATCGTCGTTGGTGAAATAATCGACACAAAAAAACATCCCGATGCAGATCAATTAAAAGTTGCAACAGTCTCAGATGGAATCGATAATTTTCAGGTAGTTTGCGGCGCTTCTAATTGCAAAATTGGCATGAAAACAGCCTTTGCAAAAATAAATGCCACTCTTACTGACAAGTCTGGAAAAATGCATAAAATTAAAAAAGGGAAACTACGCGGGGTTGAATCCTTTGGAATGCTTTGCTCAGAAGCTGAGCTCGGTCTTTCTGAGGAAAATGAAGGGATTATGAACCTTGATTTTTCACTGCAAAATGGCACCCTACTCACCACTATTTATGAAGATACTATTTTTGAAATTTCTCTTACTCCAAATCTTGGTCATTGCACAAGTGTACAAGGGATCGCAAGAGAACTTTCATCCCTGTTAAACCTTCCTATTACACCGCCAGAAATTTGGGAACATGAAGATAAATCTTCTGCTATTTCATCACACCTATGTGTTCAGTTAGAGCAAAAAGAAAACTGTAAACGTTACCTTTGCTCCATTATTAAAGATGTAAAAGTACAAGATTCTCCTCAGTGGCTTAAAAAGAAACTTGCTTCTGTAAACATCCGATCTATTAACAACATTGTAGATGTCACAAATTACGTAATGCTTGAGATGGGGCAACCTCTACATGCCTTTGATTTCGATGCCATCGAAGGGGGTAAAATCATTGTTCGTGATGCTAAAGACAATGAAACCATTACAACTCTTGATGGAAAAAAAAGAGAACTCAGTGATGGCATTCTTGTCATTGCTGATGCAAAAAAACCAATCGCAGTAGCTGGAGTTATGGGGGGTGAAAATTCAGAAGTAAAAGAAAGCACGACTACCGTTGTTTTAGAATCTGCCTATTTTGATCCAAGCGCTGTTAGAAAATCGAGCAAGAAGCTTCATCTAAGATCTGACTCTTCTTCCCGTTTTGAAAAAAATATTGATCCACTTGGATGCAAAAAAGCGATATTAAGGGCTACTGATCTTATCGTAAAACTTGCAAACGGAACTCATGTTTCTGGAATTATCGATGAAAATTATTTACCTACAGATAAAAAGCGAATTGTTTGTCGCAGCTCTCGTATCAAGCAAATTCTTGGACTAAATCTCAGCTCATCTGAGATAGAGACTCTTCTAAAAAGACTTGAAATGGAGTTTATCGAAAAAAACGCAGACTCTTTTACTCTTTGTCCTCCAAGTTATCGAAATGACATCACAACAGAAATTGATATCGTCGAAGAAGTTGCCAGGTTATATGGTTATAATAATATTCCAATATCTCATCCAAAAGTTTCAAACTCCACGATAGCTCACTCTCCCATCTATCTTTTAGAAAATAAAGTTCGCACTCAACTTATTGGGTCAAACCTCCAAGAGTTTATTACCTGCGACTTAATAAGCCCAAAGCTTGCATCTCTAATTGAAAGTGATTCAGTCTTTGCAGCAAATCCGATTAAGGTATTAAAACCAAGTTCTGTAGATCAATCGATTCTTAGAACATCTCTTCTACCTGGCATGTTGCAATGTGTTAAACACAACCAAGATCATAAGAATACAAATATTCATGCTTTTGAACTTGGACGTATTCATTTTAAAAATGGAAGCGAATACTCAGAGCGAGAGGTTGTCTCTATCATCTTAACTGGTTCAAAAGACCTGCCTAATTGGAAAACAAAAGCGCGCTGTGTTGATTTCTTTGATCTTAAAGGGTTACTTGAAAACTTCCTAAGCGCAATGCAAATACCTACCCCGACTTTTTCTCCATCCACTTTGAGTTCCCTCCATCCTCAAAAACAGGCAGCAATCCAAGCTGGCAATATCAATATCGGGTCTTTTGGAGAAGTGCATCCTCAAATCATAGAACAGCTAGGAGTCAATGAAAGCGTTTATTTTGCAGAAATAGATCTAATTGATTTAATGCAATCTCAGAAAAAGCATCTTCATATGAAAGCTTTGTCTGAGTACCCAGGATCGCAGCGCGACTGGACGCAAACGTTTTCAAAAGCGATTTCCTATGGAAGTATTCTCGAACAAATCGAGAAAATCCCATCTAAGATCCTCAAAAAAGTCTCTCTGTTAGATATCTATCAAAGTGAAAAACTTGGAAAAGATAAACAAAACATCACGCTTCGATTCTATTATGAGCATGATAAAAAGACGCTCGATTATAACGATGTAGAAAAAGAGCATGCAAGAATAATTGAGAAGCTTAATTTCTAACAGCCCGGACAACTGCATCAGTTATAATTCCTGTTCCGATAATCCTAGCGCCTGGAATCGGAACCAAGCAAACTAGCGCCCCTCCAACTGCTTGGTAAATAGTTGACTTATTCTTAAATTTATCTAAAAAGCCCTTCTTTTTAGATTTATTTTTAACAAGCTCAAAGGAATCATTAATCTCTGTTGAATACGCAAAACTATTTGCCTCTAGTTTACAATAGGTATCATCAAGGACAAGCAAAATGTCTTCACTATCTATGGTTATATCATACTCAGACTCTATTTCTTGTTTTAAGGAAATCAGAAAAGATTTTTTTTCATCGTCTGTTGCAAACTCATTAAGTAGTTCTATGCAAGACTCCATGTCATAGTTTTCTACACTTTCTAAAAAGGAAGCTTTATCCCATGCACTTAATGACGTAGTCAGAAAAATTGCAGCTGAAAATATTGTGAAAAGCTTTTTCATTTATACACCACTGGAGTTACAGATTTTTAGAAAATTCACGTTGGAAACTCATGGAAGAATCTACCTCTAATCTGATTTTTGCAACAATTTTCTAAACATCGAACTCTACGCAAAAAAAGGTTGAACAAAAGAGGGAATATACGCCATGTTAGGAAGATAGTATATGCTAACAAGAAATCTTGCATGAGGTTAATCGTGAAAAAATATTCCCCCTTCTTACTCGCAGCTTTAGGTCTGTTTGCTTACGGATGTCAAAATTCCAAAGTAGCTCAAAATGATCATGTAATAACAAAACGATTTATCCACAAGTATGGATACGATGTTTCTAAAGAGCAGTGGGATTCACAAGAATTTCCAGGTCAGGTAATTACTACATTAAAAAATGGAATTACCGTTACTGCTAACTATGAAGATGGTGTTTTACATGGGATATCCCATTCTACGTTTCCTCTCTCCCAAACTTTAGAATCTGAAAGCATGTATGAAAGAGGCACTTTAAAGAAAAAGACATCATTCAACATTCGTGGAATTCCTGTTTCAGAAGAAGTATATCTACCCGATAACATTGTTAAGACCACAAAATGGTATACAAACGGTATTCCTCTTTCTATTGAAACCTATAAGGGCAAGCAACTCAAAAATGCTGAGTACTTCAACACCAAGAATGAAGTGGAATATAAAGTAGTTGATGGCTTTGGAACGCGAGTTACTAAAACAGAAAATATGAAACTTGCAGTAAAAGAAACCATTGAAAATGGATATCCAACCAAAAGAGAATCTTTCCACGCAAATGGAGTTCCTCACTCTATTACAAATTTCCAAAATGGAATGCTTCACGGAACAAAGCAAGTGTTTGCATCTTCAGGTGAACCTGTATTAGAAGAGCATTGGAAAAACAATCAACTCGATGGTTTGGCAACCTATTTCCAAAATGGTTATAAATATTTAGAAGTCCCCTATTCTGTCGGCAAAAAAAATGGAATGGAAAGACACTATGTAGATGGCGAACTCGTTATTGAAGAAACTCAATATATTGATGGGGAAAAGCATGGTCCCTCTACTTTCTACTATGATGGAATGTCTAAAACGCAGTGGTTTTACAATAATGCTAAAATCTCAAAAGCAAAATATGACAATCTAATTGAACGAGAGCGAACAATTGCAATCATCAATGAGAGGTCGAAAGGAAAATCTTAAGAAAAATTTCTCTTTCTACGAAATCAAAACCCGAAAATTTTTTTCGGGTTTTTTTGTCTAAGCTCTAATTTAGTCTTGTATTGAAATTTCCTCTTCTTGAGGCAAATTTTGATCTAACTTTACAAGACGGTCTAGTTCTTCACTCGGATCCTCCTCAATTTCTTGGCAACTGGGTGTGAGTAAAATAAGTGAACAAGCCATCATTTTTAGCAGAGCTAGTAACGCAATTTTTTTATGTTTTCTATTCATTGATGTTCATCTCTCCCTTTATTTGCTAACTTCTTGGTAGCATAGCAGCAAATTTTTAGCAATTTTCTCAGTACAGGAGCAAAAAATAATTTGATGGAAAAAGTTGTTGATTGACAAGCCTTAACCCCTTTACCTTTAAAGATAAAAGTTGAAATGGAGTTCATCACCAATCTAGCGGAGAAATAGAAAACAACCAAAATAAAGCTGTCTTATTCAAATCACATGGGAGAAAAAGCCTATTCTTAAATTGTTTCGTGTACTGAGAATCAATTTTTATTAAATTAGTAAATCTTTTAATTATCGACACTTTATAAACAACACTCTCAAATTTAATAAAATTGGCATAGATTTTCCATAAGAGTTTAGTAAGAAACGAATAGCTAGGAGATTTTATGGACAACAAACTATTACTGAAAAAAGTTGCTAAATTAGAGTCGCTCTATGACCAACTTCAATCAGAAATGAAATATATTGATAGTCTTCTTGTCGAAGTTGGGTTCGAAGAAGGGCTTAAAACTTTAAAAGAAGCCGCAATTGAACTTATTGAGAATAAACGAAAAACGGACGAAAATAAGGATAATTAGTCGAGAAGAGCAAGGAGATCATGTAATGACCCACCAAGTGTAGATGACTCAAAGTCAAGAGCATCAATAGCCATCTCTTGTTTTTTAGCTTTTAACTCCATCATCTTATCTTCAATGGTATCTTTTACAATGTACCTTCGAATAATGACTGGCGACTCTCTACCAATGCGGTGCGTTCTATCAATCGCTTGATTTTCCACAGACTCGTTCCACCAAGGGTCAACAAGGAGCACAAAATCACCTTTAGTTAAGTTGAGCCCAACTCCACCTGCCTTGAGGCTAATTAAAAATACTTGGGCATCTCCTTCCTGAAAATCTGAAACTTGAGATTCTCTGTCTTTTGTTTTTCCATCGAGATAAGCAAAGGAAATTCGCTTATCTACCAACTGATTTTTTATCAGAGTCAGCATTGAAGTGAATTGGGAATAACAAATCACTTTTTTTCCACTAGAGACAATCTCTTGAATATCTAAAAGAATCGACTTTAACTTCGTTGAAAGTTCTAAACTCTCCTTGCTTGTTTTATCTATAAGGCTTTGATGATTACAGAGTTGCCTCAGTCTTAGGATCATTTCAAATACTGCTAATCGAGAGGTTCTCTCAGACTCAGTATCAATTTTTTTAAGCAGCCCTTTTTTTCCCATTTGTAAAAACTCTTCGTAGTACTTTTTTTCCTCAGCATCAAACTCTAAATGAATCACTTGGTGATATTTTTTAGGCAATTCAATATCTACATCCGACTTTAAGCGTCTCATTATAAAGGGCTCAAAAATAGTTTTATGAGCGCTGAAGTTTTCCGTTAATTTCTTGCCAATTTTTTTCATGAGGGAAGGCATTAAAAAATTAAACTGGGAAAATAGTTCCTCTTTTCGATTTTCTATTGGGGTCCCTGTAATAGAGAGCTTCATATTAGACTGTAATCTATAGATAGCTTGCGCAATTTGAGTTTTTGGATTTTTAATCATATGCGCTTCATCTAAAACAACACACTCAAATTGCACTTTCTCAAAAACTTCAATATCTCTTCTAAAAATAGCATAGGAACATAGGATAAAATCCTGATTATTAAGATATTCCAAGTCATTGCATCTATCAATACCGATATGTTGATAGATACCTCTTGTTGGCAAGAAAGCCTCTATCTCTTTTTTCCAATTGAATCCAAGGGATGTTGGAAAAATGATTAAAATCGGCAAATTTGTCTTTAGGTGGGAAAAAAATGCCAGTGTTTGTACGGTTTTTCCAAGCCCCATCTCATCACACAGCATCCCGTTCAATGCATGCTTTTTCAAAAAGTGAAGCCAATCCACTCCTTTTTTTTGATACTCAAAAAGTTCTCCCTTAAAATTCTCTAAATATTCGGGTGAGACAGAACCTCTTATTTTGACAAATCCTTTCAGGAAGTCAGTTAGCGACTGATCCACCTCACACACTTCAGAATTAAGAAGAGGCATAACAGCTGCCACATCTTCTTTTCTGCATTCGATCTTTCCCTCACTTAGAAAAACTGACTGGAGGCCCCCTAAAGCGCGCCCAAGGGCGTCATGATCTAAGAGCGCAACACTCGACTTTGAAATTGGATGAAAAAGAGCCTTTTTATGAAGACCTGGAATAATTTTTTCTATTCCTAACACTTCCTTTCCAAAGGTAACAGACCCCTCTATTTGAATATACCTCTCCGTAGAGGTGGCTTTCGTTACACAATTACTCTGATTAAGAACATTTCTCTGTTGAGCATCTAATATGTTCCACCCCATTTCAAGAAGAAAGGAAAGAGCCTCGTAGGACTTATCCCTTGGAATATAATACTGCGAATTTTTCTCTATTTTTCGAATAAATCCAAGTTCGAAAAGGTCTTTTTCGAAAGACTTTTCTTCTTGCCAATTTCGAAAGTCAACTCCACTTTGGTGTTCACTGTATTCAAAACTTCCATAACCTGCATACTCCATATAAAGAGTAAAAAAGCAGCCAGTTTCATCTGATAATTGTAAACATGGATGTGGCGTCAGTTTCTTTTCTTTTTCCTTTATAAGTTTCGGGACATGTTTTTCATCTTCAAACTCGAGATCTTCACAAATACGATTCCATTTTTTGGATGAAAATTGCATTTGTTCTGGCACTAAATCAAACCACTTTTTGAAGATTTGTCTTTTAAAAAAAATTACCTCTCCACCCTTAATAATAAATGGTTGTTGCCCAAAAAAAATGTGTAAATCGCTAGTAAGAGGAAATTTTTCTTTTTCTAAAAACACCCAAGATGAAACTGCAATCTCACCACCATGGGCCTGAACCTTATAACAAAAGTCAGCTTGCTCATTTAAGGATTTTAACTTCTTGCCTTCATAAAATAACTTATCTTGAGTAAATAACTCATTTAAAATGGCAAAAGAGTTTTTTTTTGATACATGGATAACATTTAGAGGAAGACTAGAAAACTCTCTTTTTTTTTGAAAGACCAGTTCCTCTTGAAGTAAGTTCTTTAAAAGCAAATGCTCTTGTTTTTTTTGAAACCTTTGAAGCAAGTCAAAATACAACTGTCTCTGATGCGGTTCTTTTTGAAAAAAAGAGCCGTGAGATACACCAATATCAATTCTAATTTCATACGAAACTTCTTTATGCCTGGAATGTAATAAGGTAAAAAATAGCTCCATTTATGTTTGGGCTAAGTTTTGTTTTTCTTCCTGAGAGAGTTTTCGATAAGGAACAGGAACTTTAGAAGAATCAAAAGATCTTTTTCGAGCGCTTTGTTGGCACTGACTTGAGCAACATCCATCTGCTATTTCTATACAACTTTTACAAGAAACAAATAGATCATTGCAGTCCATATTTGCGCAGTTGTAGTATACATCTGTCTTTTCGTTGCAAAAATGACAAGTAGAAATAATTTCATTTTTTTCTTCAGAAATCGGAACCACTAGACGGTCATCAAAAACAAATAAATTTCCATTCCAGTGCTTATTCCCTTCTTCAAGGCCATACTTGATTACCCCACCCTCTAGCTGGTATACTTCTTCAAAGCCTTCTTCTTTCATAAGTGAGGAGTATAATTCACAACGAATTCCACCGGTGCAATACATCATCACTTTCGTTTTTGCAGGGTCAACTTCTTTCTTTAGTTGCTCCACATAGGATGGAAATTCTCGAAACGAATCAAGGTCTGGTTTTATCGCGCCTTTAAAATGACCCACTTTGGACTCATAATTATTTCTGACATCTATCATGATTGTTGAGTCATCCTTCTCTTCGATCATCCTACCCCACTCAGAGGGACTTACATGCTTTCCCATTAAGTTAAGGTCTACATCTCTATCTAATGCAACTAATTGTTCTTTGTATTTTACTGTGCATTTTGCAAAGGCATGGGAATGATAATCATGAATTTTAAAATCAATTTTTGAAAAACAAGGTATATGGTTCATCCATTCTAAAAAAACATCTAAATCATCCTTATGAATACTCATTTGACCATTGATACCGTCTTGTGAAATATAGATTCTCGCTTTGGCATCAACGCCTTGAAAAAATTTAGCAAGATCTTTAACTTTATCATGGGGGTTTTCAACAGATGTAAACAAATAAAAGGCAAGAACACGGTAAAGATTGTTGTGTTTGTTATCAGTCATCTGGTCTTCCATAGAAACTCTCTCAAATTAATTTAGTACACATTTAAAAAGGGTAAGAATACTCCATCCATTTTGAAGACGTCAAGAGCTTGATTAAAAAATTCTTAAATTGAAATATTTACATTTGAATTAATAATTTGCTAATCTCCGTCAAGAAAATTTGAAAAATACACTGAAAGGTCTTGGGGTACTAGAATGAAGTTTCATCCGAAAATTGCTAAACACAATTTTCCGTTTACAATATTTATTATCATGAATTTATTTCTACTGGCTCCCTGTCTTTCATATGAAAGAATCTACTTTATTCATATCCCAAAATGTGGTGGAACAACTGTACGAGACCTACTTGCAAGAACTTATTCAAGAAAAAAGTGTCATTTCAAAAGAATTCATCCAGATTCAGACTGGTTAAATAGAGCTGACCTTAAGTTATTCGCGGCTCATAATAGAGTCCAAAGACTTGAAGAAATGGGAGCGAATCTAGAAGAAGCATTTGTGTTCACGGTTCTTAGAGAACCAGTGGAAAGAGTAATTTCTGATGCCCAATATTGTTCGCAAAGGGATGACAAATATATTTCCCCTCTCGAAACCAAAGCAAATAAAATGTGTTGGTATTTAGCCTCAAAACCTAATCTAAAAGGAGAGGCCCTTTTAGAAAACTGTATTGAGAATTTAAAAAAATTCAATCATATTATTTTTTTAGACGACTCTTCTAACTTTGAAGAAGGTGTTTCAAAACTATTCACTAAACTTGGAAAAAAGTGTCCTGTGAAAAGAATATCAGTAATAAATAAACGAAAAAAAACATTCCCCATTAGTGAAGAAACAAAAGACAAAATTAGAGAATTAAACTCACTTGATATTGCTTTATTTGAATATGCAAAAAAATATTTCTTTTATTCTAAGCCTTAACATAGGAAAAAACATGAAACGTTTTATGAACCTTCAGCGCATACTACTTACTCTATCGGTGACTTTCTTCTCCTCTCATTTGAGAGCAAAAGAAGGTGATTATATTGTCGGAATTTTACCAAGTCAACTTGGCAATCAAATGTTTGTTGCCGCAGCAACCCTTAGTCTTGCGATCGACAACCAAGCTACAGCATATTTTCCATGTTTAAAAAATGGGACTAAACATAACCGGATGTATGGTCGAACAGTATTTCAATTATTAAATAGTTCGCAGCCTCCCCATGAAGTTCAGAAAGTAGTATATGGAAATTTAAATTATAAACCTTTTTCATTTCAAAATGGAATGGCTATCCGTGGGCACATCTGGTCAGAAAACTACTTCAAACATAACAAAGATAAAATTCTTCCACTTTTTGCACCAAGCAAGAAAATTCGTCAGTATTTAGAAAGAAAATACAGGAAAATTTTATCTCACCCTGAAACGGTTGCAGTACATATCAGAACTCTTGTTGGCGAAGAAAAAGCTCAAAGAGGGCGGCCATTGTATGCAGAAAACTACTTATCTCTGGCTATGCCTCTTTTCGATAAAAATTCATTATTTGTTGTATTCTCCGATCATATTTCATGGTGCAAACAGAATCTTTCGCATCTACCCTATAACATGATTTTTGTAGAAAACGAACCCTATTACAATGATTTCTATCTCATGAGCATGTGTAAACATAATATTGTCTCAAACTCTACTTTTTCATGGTGGGCCGCATATCTCAACAAAAATCCAAACAAAAAAATTGTTGCACCCAGGTTTTTTCATTACCCAGGTACAAGAAGCTTAGAACCTGGAATGAGAACAAGTCGTAAGGATCAGTATATTTGGCCACCAGAGTGGACTCTAGTAGATGCTGAACTACCCAAGCGGCGCGGGAAACCCTAATTTAATATAATAAATTTATAGAAATACTAACTTGAATAAAGGTTACTCTAGGATTATGCTTACTAAAAAAATTAAGAATTATTGGGGCACCATGTCATTTTTTCGTCTTCGAAGATTAAGAATAATTTTTCCGATTCTACTTATGTCAGCAACATCTCAAATACTATCGAGTGAAGGAGATTTTATTGTTGGCCAAATTAGAAGTAGACTAGGGAATCAAATGTTTGTGATTGCAGCTACCTTAAGTCTTGCAATAGACAATGAAGCAACAGCCTATTTTCCTGAATTGAAGACAAAAACAATCAATGATGTCCCTATGAATCGAGAAAAAGTTTTATGGAGACTAAATGCTGAAGAAACTCCAAGAGAAATCACAAAAATTGTTAGAGCTTCAAAAAGATTCAAACCCATACCTTACGAAAATGGGATATCTATAAGGGGGCAGATTTGGACTGAGAAGTATTTCAAGCATAACAGAGAAAAAATTCTCCCTCTATTTGCTCCTAGTAAAGAAATTCTTTCTGACCTGCAAGCCCGATTTCAGGATATCTTAATACATCCAAAATCAGTTGGGGTTCATATTAGAACACTTGCTGGAGAAGGAAAAGCTCAGACTCGACGACCTCTATATGCTGAAGATTATCTTGACAAGGCATGTCAACATTTTGATAACGATTCACTCTTTGTTGTATTTTCAGATGACATAACGTGGTGCAAAAAAAATCTCTCCCACCTGCCTTATAATCTTCATTTTATTGAAAATGAGCCCTACTACAATGACTTCTATTTGATGAGCATGTGCAAACATAACATTGTTTCCAACTCAACTTTTTCATGGTGGGCTGCTTATTTAAATACTAACAAAACAAAAAAGATCGTAGCTCCAAAACTATTTTATTACCCACAAACCGGAATTTATCAAGATGATATTTGGCCTCCAGAGTGGACATTAGTATCAACA
>JAJFMH010000048.1 GCA_021772245.1 Chlamydiota bacterium
AGCAGATAAAAATGCTCAGGAAAAATGGATAAAAGAATACGAAAACCTAAAAAGTAACCTGGAAGAAGATGAAGCAATTTGTTTTTGTGATGGAGTTCACCCAACTCACAACACGCAAGTTACCTATGGGTGGATAAAAAAAGGAGTAAGAAAAGAAATTTGCTCAAATACAGGAAGGCAAAGAATAAATCTTTCGGGAGCAATAGACCTTCTTGGGGAAAAATTCCATTATCAAGAAGATAAAATGTTAAATGCACATTCAACAATTTCTTTTTTTGAAAATATTGCCAATGCATATCCAGAGAAAAAAACGGTTTATATTTTTGTAGATAATGCAAGGTACTACAAAAATAAAGAGGTTCAAAAGTATTTAGAAACCTCCAAGATCAAATTGAAGCACTTTCCGCCATATAGCCCCAACCTAAATCCGATAGAAAGGCTATGGAAACTACTCAAAGAAAGAATCTTATATAATACATATTACAGCGAGTATGAGGACTTTAGGAAAGCTATTTTTGGTTTTTTAGAGAGTCTAAAAAACCTAGCGAGAGGCTCTGAATTAAGTAAACTAATTATGCAAAGAGTAAGGGATGCCTTTCATCCAATAGGATCTCTTATTTCCGTTTCTTGATTTGCGATGTGTATATAAAACTCCTGGTCAGGATCCCTTATTAGATCAATAATGATTTTCATTAGCGAGGTTGGATCTTCAGTTTTTAGTTCAGTATAATTTGGAATTTGATCGATGATAATTTTACTCACTTTATCGTGATTTTCAAAACATTCAAAAAATTCCTTAGACTCGATGGAATTGATTTGTCTATCAGACAAAGAGCTAAGATCTTGAAGAAAAGAATAAAATGCTGTAGCTTCAGACGATGCATAGGGTTGCATTGAGGAAGAAACTCTCATCAAATTATCAGGTTGATCTTGTGTTTTCAGAAAAAAATACACTTCGTTTCTTAAGGATAAGAGTTGTTCTTTCCTGTGAATGTTAAAAACATCTTGGGTTGCTTTGCAGACCATGCTAAGGCTTATCTGGTTCTGTGTGTCTAAGTGTTTAAATACCTCATTGAGAAGTTCAGACGGGAGTGTAAAGAGAAGCGCTTTTCCAGGGAGCCTAGTGAAATACCTAGATGCAAAAACAGGAGTTTTATCAATTAAATGTTTGTAAGAGTTGTCAGTTAACTCTGATTCGGTGAGCAATCCATGTTTTGTTAAACAGTTCCTTGAACAAGTTCGAATTGACATGATTTTTTTTCGTAAAAAATCTAATCGTTCTTCTGGGTCAGAAAGATTCGTAATTTTGGCTTGTAGAGATCGCGCACTAGTGTCAATAGTATATAATGCAAGTAAATTACAAGCTGCAATTTCAGCATCTGGATGATCGCTAAAAGCTGTCTCAAGTGCGCCTTCTATTTGTAACTGTCCAGCTATGTCACCTTTTAGAAATTGTAAAGTTGTATAGTAATTAAATTCTGAAAAACCGTAGTTTATATTAACACTCATTATTACTCCTTTTCTATAATAGAATATATTATATATAATAACTAAATTAATTTCAATCACAGTAATCATACTAATAATTTCACTTGATCGTTTAATTTCTTCTGGGTCTAATTCTCTGCAGCTTACAACGCAATTTTTAAAATATTTTTTATATCTAGATTTGTACAATATTGTCTGTTCAGCAAAATATTAAAAATTATTTTTTTCAGATAAAGTAGAGAAGATTCTGAAACAAGTCTATAAGGAAAAACCTAAAACTTACCTAGACTTAGTTTTTGAACTTGAAACTCCGTATATTTCTATGGGGAGGCTTTGTTTTTAACTTGTAAAAAATCGATTTCGATTCTATTACAAATTAAAGAGGTAGAGGCAACAAAAAGTATTTTTCTATGGAAACGTATCATATTGGCAAAACAAGAAGTGTGTGCATCTATATTTTAGCTGCCCTATTTCTATTTTATGAAATGGCATTGCAAGTATCTCCAAGTGTAATGACAAATGATTTGATGAAAAGCTTTGGCGTTGGAGCGCAAGGGCTTGGCATCATGGCAGCATTTTATTTTTATTCTTATACGATTATGCAATTGCCAGCAGGACTTTTGTTTGATCGCTATGGTCCACGAAAGTTAATCACTCTTGCATCAATTGTTTGCGCTCTGGGCGCATTCTTTTTTGCAATGACTCATTCTGCAGTATATGCCTCCTTAGGACGGTTTTTAATGGGGTTTGGGTCTTCATTTGCTTTTATAGGAGTACTTACAGTTGCAGCAAGATTTTTTAGGCCTTTTCTTTTTGCATTTCTTGTGGGAATTGCGCAATTTTTAGCTGCATTTGGAGCAATGGGTGGAGAGCTTCCTCTCGCCTATTTTGTTAACCATTTTGGATGGAAGGAAGTAATGGTCTTTCTTGGAGTCATAGGTCTTGTTATTGGACTTGTTTCATTTTTTGTTATTCGTGATTTCAAATCAAAAGACCAACAGCTCCATCATCATGAAAACAAGCAACCTATTTTTGCAAGTATTGCAGGTATTCTAAAGAGCTCTCAAAATGCTTTTATAGCAATATATGCATTTGCACTTTGGGCGCCAGTTGCCATTTTTGCAGCGCTTTGGGGAATCCCCTATCTCATGGAGCGCTATGGGATTAGCAACACAAGGGCAGCATTTGCTTGTGGAATGATCTGGCTTGGAATTGCAATAACCTCCCCGTTTATTGGCTGGTTATCAGATTATTTAGGTAAACGCAAGGGGCTGCTTGTCTTTTGCGCAAGTCTTGGTTTTTTATCAACTTGTATATTTCTTTATGTCCCAGAGATTTCTTTCACGCTCTGTTTACTTCTTCTCTTTTTATTTGGTGTAGCCTCATCTGGACAAATCCTTTCCTTTGCTCTTGTTAAAGACAATAATAGACCCTCTGATATGTCAGCAGCGGTTGGATTTAATAATATGGCAGTAGTCATTGGTGGAGCTCTGTTCCAACCCCTTGTTGGAATTTTACTAGGTGTATTTTGGGATGGGAAAATGCGAGGATCTATCCCTATCTATTCCATACAAAATTTTCACATCTCTTTAAGCCTTGTACCTATTTGCTTTTTTATTGGAACGATTGCTGCTCTATTTTTGATAAAAGAAACCAACTGTAAGCCTAAATTTGATCAATATTCAGATCATTTGATGTAATTTAAGAAGTTGTAGTAATGATTTGAGGTGGAGCTGATGCAGATCTTTCTATAGGCGCGGTGGATGAAAGAGAAACCGAAAGTGATACTTGTAGTTTTGTAAGTTCTTCAATTACATGTGAAGCAGTGGGTCTTACACAAAAATTTCCATTTTTCAACTTTCTTCCTAATTGGGCCAATTCCGAAACTATTTTTTCACGAAATTGACAGTCTGCGCAGTCGGATTTAGAAATTCTTTTGACTACATCAAACATGCATTCTCCAAGTGCATACATATCACCAGATGACATTTTATGAGATGCTGGGTCATAGAATCTAGGGGTATGAACGGTTTTTGCTCTGTTATCAAGTTCATCGCAAACTCCTTCTAAGTCACAAAGAATAGCAGATACTTCTTTATTAAAAGGCAATAATACATTGGCAGGTTTTACATCTTGATGGACAAGATTTCTCGAGTGTAAATACTCTAACCCTCTAGCTACATCTATCAGGATTGTAACCATAACCATTGCAAAATCTTCACTTGGATTTGCTTGCGAAATGAATTCTGAGAAATCTTGATCTACAAATGGTGTAACCATACACTCTACTCGACCCGTTTCATCTAAAATTGCAGCAGTCGGAATTGATAAATATGGGCTATCTAGTCTAAGAGAAGTTATTTTTTTATATTCATCATCAAGTGTGCTTGAACTACGAGGAGGTTCTCCGAAAGGAATCTGAGCTCTTTGGTTAAATATACTATCGAATCCTGAATCGGATGAATCGGATTGACTTATTGAGTTGAATAAGGCATTTCTTAATAACGATAATTGAGCCTCAAAACTCCTAGGTGATGCTTCCTTAGCAAATGAAAGTGCACTTGCTTTCAAATTTTCTCCAATTAGAAAGTCTGCTGGATCGCTTCCACCCACATGATGTCCTCGATAAACATGCTTATGAGCCCCACTTCGTGGTGAGTTATCCGTAAAAACCAGCCTACGGTTTACTGAAGTAAGCTTTAAATTATGCATGCGTTCGGAATGATTTCTCCATTTCTCTGCAACAGATAATCGAAGCTCCTCTTCGAAAGTAAGAACTCTCTTAGGCTCAACATATTGAATTCCATTGTCAGTCAGAACAAATGCATCAGAATTCTTTGGGGTAGATGGGCGTTCATTATCTTCTGAATATGTAGCTGAATTTTGACTGTTTTCAGAATAAACCTTACTCATCGCAGAATGGAATCCAGAGCTTAGTAACTTTCCCTTTGCTCCCAATTTTTCTACTGATCTAGGAGTTTCACTAAGGCTCAGTGTCAAAGTACGATCTGTAGAAACACTCTTGGGTTGACTGTATATTTGTCTAAGAGCGGCATTATTTATCTTTATAGAGCTTTCACTATTTGAAGATGAATCAGTTAGCTCAGAGTCATTATTTTCTTTTGGAATATCATAAATATCTTTATATGTATCTACATGAGATTCAGACAAAGTTAATGAAAGTAAATGGTTAGCAGCCATAATAAAACCTATTAATTATTAATTATAGTTTTAATTATAACATATTTTAAAACATAGTACAATATATTTTATTAATTAACTTAATCAACTTCTTTTAAGTGACTTAAGAAGGTATTTGCCAGTGGAAATGCTTTCTCATCTTGTTTATCAGATTTTGATGATGCAAAAATATCTATGATTTGATTTGCTAATACCTTACCTAACTGCACTCCTTCTTGATCAAATGAGTTGATATTCCAAATAAAGCCCTGAAAAGCAATTTTATTCTCATAGTACGAAAGGATAGCTCCCATGGTATAAGGATCTAATACTTTGGTAAATAGGACTCTGTTGGGTCGATTTCCTGGGAAATTTTTGTTTGGGTTTTCATTTTGATCCCCTTTTGCAAGCCCAATGGATTGAGCAAATAGGTTGGATAGAAGCTTCTCTTGTGAATTTGTGCCCTTGAATTCTACATCATTTTGATATTGAGAGTCTTTAAATCCAATAAACTCAATAGGTACAGTCCCTGTTCCTTGATGCAAGAGCTGATAGAAAGAGTGTTGACCGTTAGTTCCTACTTCCCCCCAAATTACAGGACCAGTTTGAAAGTCGACTTTATGACCAAATTTATCTACTTGCTTTCCATTTGACTCCATATCACATTGTTGTAAATGAGCTGGAAAACGAAGCATTGCCTGTGAATAAGGAATAACAGCGCATGTTGGGAAACCCAAGAAATTATGGTTCCAAATTCCCAGTAACGCCGAAAGCAAAGGTAAATTCTCTTTAGGGTCCTCTTTCAGAGCAATTTTATCCATTGAGGAGGCTCCACGTAAAAACTCAAGGACTTTTTCCATGCCAAGTGCAAATCCTAGCATTACTGCTCCCACCATCGAGGTTACAGAGTAGCGGCCCCCAATATAATCCCAAATATAAAATGATTCTAAATATCTTGTAGGATCATCCATGGGACTATCTTTACCTGTAACAGCAAGCATGTGCTTTTCAGGGGAAATGCCAAGTTCTTCTAATTTTTTTCGGATAAATGCTTCATTTGTGAGAGTTTCCAAAGTAGTGCCTGATTTGGAAACAACAACTACGAGAGTTTTTTTCAAATCAACTTCATTAAGAACTGACGTGGCATCATCTGGATCCACATTCGAAATAAAATGAACTTTTCTACCAGGTATTGCAAATGCTTTAAGTGCTAAATAAATAGCTCTTGGACCAAGATCGGATCCTCCAATCCCAATTTGAATAAGATCTGTAAATTCTTTGTCTTTGATCCCTTCTAAAAAACCTTTAAGCTTTTCAAGCTCTTGATAGGCAAGAGCGGATGCTTCTTTAGCTATAGGGTCTTCATTTTGCTCTGCAAAGAAATCTCGCATTGCAGTATGTAAAACAGATCGATCTTCGCTCTCATATCCTTCAATGGTATTTAGCATTGCTCCAGATTGCATTTGATGCATTTTTTCAATAGCTTTTGCATCAGTAGCTAAGGAGAACAGGGCGTCTAAAACTTTTTGATCAACTCTTTCTGTTCCGTAGAAAAGAGTAAGATTCAAAGCAGAAGCTTTCATTTTTTTGGTCCGATCTGGGGTAAGAATCCCCTTATGTGTTAAGTCAATCGGATCTTCTGCAAGTTTGTGTAATGTTTTCGTGCTGTTATAATCTAGAAAAGAGCTCATTTGCTAACCTTTTTTTTCTTTTGCTTATGGCATAATTGCTTGCATCAGACAATCCTTTTTTTTAACCTGAGATTTTGTCGTAAAAATTAGTTATTTTTTCTATCCAAAAAAGGAATTATTTAAGTACAATATTGGCAGTTTATTATCGGGGTATAGCGCAGCTTGGCTAGCGCGGCTGCTTTGGGAGCAGTAGGTCGGGGGTTCAAATCCCTCTACCCCGATTTTAACTCAAAAACAAGATCTCATCTTTTCCTTTAGTTTGTAATTGTATATACTAGACTTAGATAATTTGAAAGTAGATGAATAATTTTGTTTTCATAAATAAAAAATTCTTTAAATTAAAGTTTGTTGGATATTTTTCTATAACAATACGTTTTGCGTGATAAAGTATGAAATTCAATATGAATGCGGTATCTATCGGCTCCTTTGGCCTTCCAGTTCACTGGAATAAAACTAAGGAAAACATCAATCAGATTTATGGTACAGCCATTGCCTACGAAAGTAGTTTAAGATGCTGTTACCTTCTTTTTAATTTTTTCTCTAAAGCTTTTGCTCATAGTGCAAGTTTTATCTGTATTCAACTAGAGTCAATTTCTCATAAATTTGAAAAGTTTTTTCTTAAAGAAAACCTTCCTAATTTTCATGAAGTCACCAAAAACCTACTTCTAAGAGGTGGCCAACCCAAAAAAGATGGGGTAAAGCAACTCGTTGAAAAAGGAGTGAAGATGATTATTAATCTTCGCACAGTAAAGACATCCTCCTTTATTGTAAAAAACCCATCCTTGCAAAGTGTTCATTTGCCGATAGACCCGCATAAGCCTTGTCTTAATCAAATCATTTCCTTTTTAAAAATCATGAAGCAGCACCAAAAAAGTTCCGTTTATATCCATTGTTTTCATGGATCAGATCGAACTGGTATGTGCGCTGCCATTTGGAGGATTGTCTTTGAAAATTGGTCTAAGGAAAAGGCTATCTATGAAATGACAAGAGGTGGTTTTGGATTCCATGCTATATGGTGCACAAACCTTGTTAGGTTCATTCAAGAACTCGATATCGATAGCCTACGTAGATGTATTGATCTGGAGCCAGCTACTAAGTAGCTCTTCAGAAAGCTTTTCATACTCTAAAACTTGACCACCTGCAGCTTTAAAGCCTTGAAGCATTCGTATTCCTCGAGAAGAAACATTGCCTTTAACAATTATAATATGACTTAAATTATCCCATGACTCAAAGAGAAGATTCTCTTCGATGATGCGCACAGGAACCTTCGTACTACGAAGTGATGTTAAAATTTGATCTATAGTAATATGCATCTTTTCATCTAAAAACTCAGACTTTGGAAAACAAAAACCCACTCGTTTTTCTTCTTGCAAAACTCTAGAAGATTTCCCTAGATACCCACTATAACTTCTACCAGACTCAAGTTCTATACTTGCGTGATCAACTGGCATTTGATATACGCCAAATTGAATGTGGGAATACCTTTCCCTAGATAAAAGTTCAAGAATATGAGAGGAATTTTCTATCTCTTTAGCATCAAAAAAAGCAAAGGGTATCAAATCTTCAGGAAGCAGCGCACAAAGTTGTAGAAGGTACTCTGCTGTTACTTGAGACATATAATTTCTTTGCTGATGCAAATCATTATTTTTATACAGTCGAAAATGGTCTCTGTGCATTGCGTTCCAAGTGAATCCTGGAAACGTCAAAGAGCCCCTATATAGATTTATCCCAAGAGTATGCTTTTGATATTTCTCATAATATCTAGATAAAAAGGTTTTTATTGAAAGGCTGAGACTTTTATATTGCAAAGGGTCTGAAAATCTAAATCCTGAATTTTGAATTCCAAGATTTAAATCCCAGAGTATATATTTTCCATTTGCAATGATTTTATCCGCTAACTCTTCTATGCCATTCCAAGTCAAATCTGACCGCAAACTTCCATTTAAATAGATAGATGCGCAGTTAAATTTTGGGTCATCCAGTAAATTGTTGTCTGCAGTAATACACGGGAAAAACGGTTTTCCAGCGAGCTGAAAACCATCAATATAAGTCTCGATTGTCATGAGAGTTTCTGATTTTGATAATAAATAAAATGAATATCTTTACCAAGAGATCTCCATAACCTATCAAAGTAAGAAGTTCCATATGATGCATTTTCATATGGTTTTGAAATAAAGGACGGAGCCTTTTCCATTGTAGATATCATTTGAGTTGCATAATCACTGTGATCTGTTACAAACAGCGATTTACCACCATCGATTAAAACTCTACAAAGCTGATCTATAAAATCTGGTTTGATAAGTCTGTGTTTTGCATGTCGATCTTTAGGCCATGGATCTGGGAAATTTACATATGTTTCATCGAAGCAATTATCTTGCACATAGTATTTACAAAAAGTAAGGGCGTCTCCACATACGATAAATAAATTTTTTACCCCAGCATTATTTCTCTTTGAGGCAATTTTTCGAACTCTTGTAAACTGCTTTTCGACTGCAATAAAGTTTCTATCTGGATATTTTTTAGCCTTTTCAAAAATCCACTCTCCATTTCCAGAGCAAAATTCTGTAAAAATAGAGTTTTGATTTTGGAAAATTTCAGACCAGCTTGGAAGCTCAAATTCCTCGTGACCCTTATAAAAAGTTGGGATAAAAAGAATTTGATCTGATAGATGAGGTTTTCTCATCTCAAATGAAAAAGGATATTTGACATCTTTTGGCTTCATAGATACAAAAGGATACTAAATATGAATAAAAACCTCAATCTATCTTCGAGGCAAAGGTTCCCATGAAACTAAAAAATATATTCCAATGCATCTGTCTTTTTGGCTTTTTATCTATAGGCACCTCATATGCAGCGGAACCCATAGAGCAAATTGAAATAACTTCCATTGAAAAAGATGTCTCAGATTTTTTCACAGTGAATAAAGTCAATAGAGCTGCCTATCATAGAGGCTCATCAATTGATTATAAAAAAGTTTTTTATGGATCCCCTTTGATATATATCATCTTATTTTTGATATCCTTAGCAGCAGTCGCCATTTGGTTCTATATCAGCATGCACCTAAAAAAAGCTAAGTGGATAACAGATGATTTTGATCAAAAAATACATTCCCTCCTAGCTCAAAAAAATTCCAAGGAAGCGATGTTACTCTGCAAGAGAGATCCATCTCTATATGCAAGCGTTGTACAGGTTCTCCTACAAAGTGGGGTTACGGATGCTTCATTTACTCAAAATCAAATCAAGGCGGAAGGAAAAAGGTTATCTGTCCCCTATTTTCAAAAAATGTCCCTTTTAAATGACTTTGCAGTTATATCTCCTATGATTGGGTTACTTGGAACAGTTTTTGGTCTTTTTTATGCCTTTTATGGGCTTGAGAGATCACAGGAAAGTATCACTAAACTCTTTGATGGGCTAGGTGTTGCTGTCGGAACAACACTTGCCGGTCTAATTGTTGCTGTTCTTTCGATGATTTTTGCATCTACTCTCAAGTACAAGCTAATCCAGCACCTATCAATTATTGAAGCAAGAGCGCAAAGCCTATTTAACGTAATGAAGAGTACGCCTCATGATAGCTGATGAATATCTCGATGAAAAGCAATCGATGAGTTTTGCTCCCCTTGTTGACTTTCTTTTTTTAATTATTGCGGTCTTGTCTTGCGCATTGATTTCTGAAAATATTCTAGAATCTACCAATATAAACCTAACTAGTACTGAAAAGTCCTCTGCTACAACTAAAATCACATCTGATAATTTTTCATTAGATATCGGGATTGATAAAATGGGCAATTATTTCCTTTATATAGATAACGCTCTGACTCCTCTTAACATAAGCGAGCTAGACCAGTATTTAAATGCATCAAAGAAAGCATCTTTATATATTGATAAAGATGCTAAATGGGATCATTTAGCTCCCCTTATTTTGCAGCTCAAAGAAAAAGGGGTCGAAGTTTCTCCCATTTTTCAAAAAAATAGCTAGACTCCTTGCAAATATTGAAGAACTCTCGCTATAATCAGGGATCCATCTGATGCCCAGATGGTGAAATTGGTAGACACGCCAGATTTAGGATCTGGTGCCGCAAGGTGTGTAGGTTCGAGTCCTATTCTGGGCACATATCAGGAGAAGTTTCAAAGTATGAGATTTCTCCTTTTTTTAACCTCTCGCGTACTCTGATCTTCATTAAATTTTTTAATAAATGTTATTAGATGAGATTCGGATGTAGCAATTTTCGATTACTATTTTAGATCTGAAGAAATCTTGAGATAAGATAGAGTGGATAATTACAAATATTACCATCTTTTTTTAAATTCATAGGTGTTGTCCTACTAAGAAACTCGGGCGAGTATTTTTTTCCATAGATCAAAAGGCTTTTTTTTCTGCTCGTTTCACCTGATTTAACTTCTAGTGGATAAATCTCATGTTCTCCCTCCAACAAAAAATCTACCTCAGCAGAACCTTCACTTGCCCAGTAGTAAAGATTTCTTCTAGATTTAGAAGCTAATTCTTGCGCAACAAAATTTTCTACTAGCGCTCCCTTGAATTCAGTAAATAACTTATTTCCATCTATAATTAGCTTAGGATTAAGATTTGATTGAGCACCAAGAAGACCAATATCAAGTAGAAAAATTTTAAAAATATTTGAATTAGCATATGCACTTAAGGGAAATTTTGGTGTTGGAACAAAGCAACTTTTATGTATTAATCCTGCATCTAAAAGCCATTGCATAGCATATTCAAAATCTCGTCCTCGAGCGCTTTTTCGAATAGCTGCAAAAATAAACTTTTTATTCTCTTTTGCTAGCTGCCTATGTACTTGTGTCCATAAAGTTGTTATTTTCATAATTTCGTTTGGCGGCGCATGCTTGGCAAAATCTTTTTCATAAGCCTCCAAAATTTCCAGCTGCGTTTCTCGAACATCCTCCAATTTTCGGTTCTCAGCATATTCAGAAACCACTTCTGGCATTCCTCCTATAAAAAGATAGAGCTTGAGTAATTCAATTAGTTTAGCATGTAAAGGCTCTGGAATTGGGCTGCAATCATCTATATTTTCAAGATGTGATCTTAATTTGTCATGCTCGATTGCTGATAAGAATTCAAAAAAAGTGAGAGGATATAAATGTAAAAAATTAACTTTTCCTACAGGAAATCCCTTTTCTTGAGATGTTTTTACACCTAGCAGGGATCCAGCAGCAGCAATATGATACTCCCTAGCTTCTTCGCAAAAGTATTTTAAGCTATTTAAAGCTCTAGGACACTCCTGAATCTCATCAAAAATCAAAAGCGTCTTTTGTGGATCTATAGTAGACTCTGTATGGATCTCAATTGTTTCAAGTAATCTTTTGGGATCTAGACTTCCATTAAAATAGCCTGGTAATTTTTCGTCTTGTTCAAAATTTAAATATACTACATTTTCAAAACATGCTTTTCCAAAGTGTTGCAATGCATATGTCTTCCCTACCTGCCTTGCGCCATTTAATATCAATGGCTTTCTGCGGGTGGAGAGTTTCCACTCTTTTAAATATTGATACATGTCTCTTTTCATAACCTTATATTAAAATATTTTTAATTAATCTGCAACTTTTTCCCTCGGAAAACGTGTCTTGCTAACACGTTTTACCATGGTAAAACGTGTTAAACACTCACGTTTTACCATGGTAAAACGTGGATAAAAATCATATCAAACTACATATTAAAGGTTTATGCAAAACACATTGAACTGTAATAAAAGGAACAAAATGATAGCAATTACAGTTGATGATACATCAAATCAAGGTACTGATTATTTGAGATTTCTTGCTGATTGGAAGCTGGAAAAAAACATCTCTTTATTCGCTGCAATTAATATCAATGAAATAAGACCTAGCGCACCAAACCCGCAAAAACCAGTAATACCATGATACAAGGGATTGTAAGATGCAAAAAATAGCGCAAAGCCACCCATGGCATTTATCGTTCCATGGAAAATAGAGGGCGCAACAATAGAATTAGATTTCACTCTTAGAAAATACATGATTGGACTTTGCAAAGTGCAAAGAATTACCATCATAAAGATACCAAGAATTGGATTTGATGGATAATTGTGACCCAGTAAAAAAATTATCGGTGCATGCCAAAGCCCCCAAATTACCCCTGTAAGAAGAACAAGAACAAGGGGGGATTTTTCTTTGAGTTTATCATAGAGATATCCCCTCCACATTAACTCTTCACCAAGAGCAAAAAATGCATTAATAGTTAGACCTGCTATCAAAACAAGAAGTGTCATTATCAAAATTCCAAAAGTCATAGTCAATGCAGGTGTTAGATTCGATTGAATGGAAGTAGGAATAATGCGTATAAAAATATCTGATGCTTGAAAAGAGGTAAATATACGAGTGATAAAAAAGCTAAGTAACATTACAAAATATGCAAGTAGAGCTGAGATTAGATACCATTTTTTCTTGCCAGAGAAAATGGGTAACTTGAGAGATTCCTTTTTTGCATAGATTAATGCTATTATTCCGGGTATCCACATTGTAAAAGCTATACAAATCCCTTGTACGACCGTATTTGATACAAAAACTTTGATCTCAATTGCAAATAGCAAAGTTACAATAAAACATACGATCAGTCCCATCTGTTTTTTCATAGTGTGGTATCCTCTTCTGATAGTTCTTCACTTAAGTATTCCTGCTTTAGGATAATTTGATCGATTTTTTCATTCGCAAACGAAGTAAGCTCTGAGTAGTTTTCATCAAGCCACTTAATGACTCTTCTTCTGAGCTTTTCTATTTCAAACACATAGAAATGGTGAATTGTTTTGTCGGAGTCTCTGTAAAATCCCCCTACATCAAATTCTACAGGGTTATTTTCGATAAAACCAAAATTGTTAATAATATTCGGTGCCTTGTCAAAGAAACCACGTTGAGCGCGCTCTAAAACAAAGTTCAATGTTTTTACCAAATCAATTTTAGCAAGATTTAGATCGCCAGTTTTTTTATAACTCTCGAATCGATCTTTAATGGTACTTGCTCTTTTTTGGATCATGAACTCCACTTTGTTAAGGTCAACCTGGTATGAGAGACCAATTTTATCTTTTATCTTAAGACGGGGTAGATCAGATGACTCAGTATTAAAGTGGATATATAAAAGAGCTGTCTGTTCCAAGTACTCTTCAAATGCGATTCCACATGATTGATAGTGTCTTCTCGTAGAGATATCTCGTTTAGCCTTCACCTTTAAACCAGCCCTGCGAAACGGTGGAAGTTGATAAAAAGCATTTTTGATAAATGGAAATTTTTCATTTTTCATAAATTTTAAAATATATTTTCCATCTTTGGAAATGAAAGCAAAAATTTGATGTCCTTGATCTAAATACTCATATTCTTGTGATAATGCATCTTGAGTGGATGGGTCCTTTAAATCTCCAAGTGTTTCAAAATGTATTTTTTTGTCTGAAAAAATTCGATGTAGATAGAATCCATCATTGGCCTTATCCCAGACCGTAAAACCAACCCCTATAATACCCAAAATTCCAATCAAAGAAGATACAATTTTTGTTCGATTCATATTCATTCCAAATTATGATGTAGGTTTTTTGCAATTATAGCTCTTTTACTATAAAATTTACCACATGGAATTGAGAGCGTATATCTACAAAGGCAATGGAGTTGGGGCTTTTTCATTTAAAGAGTCTTATAAAATGCTCGTATCTCTCCTGCCTAAAAATTCTAAAATCCAGTCTATTTCTAAAGAGGAAATTGAATCAGGAAAACTTTATGGAGCATTTCTTTTCTTAATGCCAGGTGGTTTAGATGTTCCCTATGATCGTGAGCTTAAGGGCTCTGCATGTGATCAAATTCAATCATTTGTCAAAAGTGGTGGCATCTATTTCGGAATTTGCGCAGGTGCATATTTTGGATCCAAGAGAGTTGTTTTTCAAGCAGGGTCAGAGATGGAAGTGATTGAGGAGCGATCACTTCGTTTCTTTCCTGGTGACGCCGTTGGATGTTTATATAAAGAAAAAAAATTTAGCTATCAAGATGACAGCGGAGCATCTGCATGTCAAATATTACATAAAGGGAAAGTATTATATGCCTACTATAATGGTGGATGCTTTTTCAAAAATGCATCAAGCTTTCCTAATATAGAAATAATTGGGCACTACTTGGATAGTAGTCCTTCGATGCTGCCTGCAATTATTTCTACAAAAATAGGGAAAGGAAGATCCATTTTATCAGGTGTTCATATTGAATATGAACCAAAAAGACTTCCCTCTACCTTCACAGGTAAAGAGAAGCTTATTAGTAGTAATGCTCCAAGAGAAAAACTTCTACAAAAACTTATATTTGATTCGATGTAAATTTTTTAAAAAGTTTTGCTGATCCAAAACATACTGAACTCGCAAATATAATTTTTACAAGCTCAACACCCATGAATGGGGTTACACCAAGAGCGACTGCTTTAGAAAAAGATCCAAGGTATATACTTAGAAAAGATACACCAAGTGAGTATATAATCACCTCTCCAACAATGCAGGCTAATAAAAATCGAGAAAGTGATTTTTTTTCCTGAATGAATTTTCCCATTATAAATGCCGATACTAAAAAGCCAATTAAGTAACCTCCAGTTGGACTAAACATCCAAAGTGGATTTGCACCACTCGCAAGAACTGGTATGCCAAGACTTGCTTCCACTAAGTACAACGATAATGCTAGAAAGGCTTTTTTAGGACCTAGAAAGAGTGCAAGAAGTAAAACACCCAGTGTTTGCATGCTAATTGGTACAGGATTTAATGGAATAGTAACTTTTGCGCATAGCGCAAAAAAAATACTTCCAAGTGCAATTTGCAAACTTGCAATAGCAGCCTTATTTAAACTAAAAGGCATAATTTTTTCTTGTGTTAGATCCCTCATAGAAATCTCCTTTTTTTCTAAAAAACTCCAATTTACCAAAGTGTAACCCTTTTTGGAAAGATAACTTAGAGGTTTAAAAATGAAATTACCTCTTTCCATGACTGTCTTGCGGCCCTTGCATTGCCAGATGGAGTACCACCAAAATCATAGGTCTTAGAATCAATTGGATGCTTTTTATATCTTCCAAAGCAGGGAAGGTAGGGCATTTGAATTTGATGCCCACAGTTTTTGTAGCTGGCATTTTTAACATATATTTGACTATGACAATTCTTAAGTCTATCAAGGATCATTTGACAATAGAGACTAGATGGCCACATCATATCATCTTTTCCTGAAATTAATAGAAGAGGACACTGCAAATTTTCAACTGCAATCATGGACTTTGTTACAAGTTCTCTATTTTTAAGACCCTTAAGTAGAATAGGGGTAGCTTGTAATATTTGCTGTTGTGTCATTATTTTTTTTATATCTGCAGTGGGCGGCAAAGGAGCCAAAGGAAAAGAGATTCCACGATAAACCCAACAAGGTTTATTAATATTTGGAAAACCACCATATGTCAATGTACTTGGAACGTAGGCAACAATTTTAGAAAATAATTCTGGAAATAAACTACCGATTAACAAAGCTAGCTCTCCTCCTTTTGAAACACCAATTAGAATTGTTTTTCCAAGTGATTGTAAAAATGCAATGAACGGTTCTATCTCGATACTTTCAAGATGTTGTTTTCTATCTTTTTCAAAATATTGCAATGTATATACCCGATATCCCTTCAGAGCTAAATTCGCAGCTAATCGCTGATTCATATCAGATGCAGATCCTGGAAATATAACAATTGTTTCTTTGTAAGATCTGGGTGAAAATTCTTTACCTGTAACGCCCTGATGGAATTCAGAAACTTGGATTTCATCACAAATCCCTCGTTGAATAAGTACAGCAGAATCTAATAGTGTATGCTCTTCTAGAAGACTAAGAGTAATCTGCTGATCCTCAAGACCTTTTTTTTGAAATACTTGCAGTGAATCCCCTGCCATATATTCAATAAATCCCATGGGATTTATTCCCTGATAACTTCCAGATATCGGTGCATCACATGAAAGAGATATCTCCCCTTTTTCAGATCGAAAATATGATTTAGAAATGAAAAGATCACCTGTATCATCAATAGTTTTTGCCTCTAAACAATATGTGGTATTTTTTTTCAAATAAAGAAGGGATATATCAAAGATCTCATCTGCAAAAACAGTTTTTTTTTTGCAGATGAGAGTTGGCTTATTATCCAAGTGGGATACTCAATAGATTAGGCTGCTGCTGCACTTGAATAGCTTGCAGATTATATAGCTGTTGTAGCAATACAAAAGTACGCTTGGATCTGATGTCATTATTTGGAATATAAAACCATGTACCTCTGTAGTACGCTGAGATAAATGCATTCTTTGGTTTTCCCTTACAGTTTTTAATAGAAATTAAATTGTTGATTACACAGCCCCAATCAAAATTTTTTCCATCAACTTTAGTAACCGGGACATTTCCTTCATCAATATCAATTTGAGGGACATCAACACCTAAACTTAAGTAGTACATGCATCCCATAACCGATCTAGGCATAATTCCAATTTCTGCTTTTTTATTATAGCCTAGGTTGATGTTTAGAATATATTTATCATCAACTTTTTTAGCGTCTTCTAACAAGAATGCTAATCTTTCTGCATCTTTTCCCTCTGCTGGAAAAATTAATTGCATCTGATTGGGTTCTTTTTCCATATCATGAGATGTAAACTCATTTTCTTCACTTGTATCCACATGACTCACACCCATATGGAATTGTCCGAGCAATTGGAAATGTCGAAGCAATGAGGTTATCTCAAAAAACTTCTCGTAATTTGGTAACTGATCTGGTTGGGGACTTGATGCCAAAACAGCATTTGGAACATCATCTAGGCTTTGTAGCATGAGTCTAAAAACACTATCAACATCCCAACCTGTAAAGATCAGGTTTTGAATAATTCTCAAACTAATGGGGTGCATAAGTTGCGTTGCAAACTTGTGCCCTTCTAGTGGTGTATATTGAATGGTTGGCCTGTCTTCAAAAAGTATATCACCACCAAGACTTACGGGATTATCTTGATTAAACCCTGGAATTAAAACACTGGCATTCGCTTTTCGGCTGAAGTTAAACTGAGTTGTTACGTTTGTAACATCTAAAAAGTAGGGAATATCGCAATATCTAAGCCTAACTAAATTAAGTAGAAGTTGCTGTGAGGTTGTATTTTGAATGGCAGCATTGTAGGCTGTTCTACCTTGCGGTCCAGCAAGAGCCGTCTTACCTGCCATAGAACAACTTGTGAATAATCCAACACTTAATAAAACAATCAAAATACGCATATAAAAAATCCCCTTTTTATCATATGTAAATAAAAAGAGGATTCTGTTCAAGAATTTTTCCTTTTAGAAAATCATTCTACAGTACCATCTGGAGTCCAATTCATTAGTGCATGCAATACAAGCCCTGGAGATCTAACAGATGGAAATGAATCTATCTGAAAGTTTTCTTCGTTGCGAGGATTTTCATCGAATAATTTATTAAATTTTGCAGAAGCATAATCAGGATCTTTCAATATTTCTGGTGAGAAAGCAACAGCTAGCTTCATAAATTCATTTGATAATTGCTTTTCATTTTGTAGCTCTCGAAGTTTGGCTCTCACTTCTGCTCGGTAGGTATCCATTGCAATTAAAATATTCCCTAAATTCTCCATATTACCAAGCAAAGCATCAATCTCAATATCTTCAATAATGGATCCTGATATCTGACTCAAAATGCTTAGAAAGTTTGGCACAGCAGTCATATGTTCAAATTCTACGCACTCAGTGAGTGAACTTTTAATCGATTCAAAAAGAGATTCCTTAGAAGAAAAGTCTTTATCTGCAAAACTTGTACGAAAAGATTTTGGAAAATAAAATTGAACTATATTTTTTACAAAATCCTGAGTGATTGGATAATCCTCCTCATTACAGAAATAATCACCCAAACACTGGGCATTATCCGCGCGCAGTTGACGATATCCTTGATACAGGGATGAATCTACAGGGAAAAGACTTGGGTGATTTTCAACCACTTTAGAAAGTATGTCTAAACTCAATTTATCACTTTGCATTTTTTTCTTTATTTGATGCCATGAAACATTTCCTTCATCAACAACGCTTCCTCTAGAAAGGTTGTTCAAAGAGACAACTGTTATATTGAGACGACGCATTGTGGCATTTTGTAGCATTGATATGTCAGCAGCCCTTTGTTGGGTGGCTGCAGGCATAGAGTCTATTTTTTTTGACTCGGATAAAAACCTTTCCCAAATCTTGATCTTTTCTTTCACCTCATCAATTTCAACACAAAGAGACGTAGCAGCATTTCCTGCAATAGAATCAAGCTCTGATAGTTTAGCTTTCAAAGTATTTTCAAGATAATATCGATGCATCGAGAAATCCTGATAGGGATCAGCGCTAAGCATGACATTCTCAATTGATTGCTTGCAAAGCAAGAAAGGCTTAATTGAGAGTAATAAAGATTTCCACTTGTATTTTGACTCCAAGTCTTTGCATTCCGCTGTATCTAATCTCTCTAGCATTGCATTTATAAATTCGAGATCTCTTGGAATAGCTTCTAAAATCGCTACTTCGTCAACTTTTGCAATTGACTCTAACTTGCTTAAAGAAGCTTCTGTTAATTCACTTAAATCTAGAGTAGGAGCAGTTGCAAGAAGATACTCTTTAATCTGACATACTACGGGGTATCTGCTTCCTAAATCTTGGGCAAATGCTTGTGGAATGGGAGCATCAGACAGATACGTTGGATCAGGTTTTTCATTAAATTGCTTTATTACAGTTGTAAACACTCTAAGTGTAGATAAAACTGATTCTAATACCGAGGCATCAATTGTTGAAGGGTTTACTAAATCCTGGCTACTTTCTTGTCTAGTTTGTTGAATTTCATTGTGAGCTCTTTTAATTAGAGAATTCACAGCAGGTGTAATTTCAGTAATTAATTTTTTCCAACTTTCACTGTCAACATGAGGATTTTGATGCAAACTTTTCATGACCGCTAGTGTTTTACACAGCTCCGCGTTTGTCTCGAATGTTTTATATAATGAAGCTTCCTCAGTATTTGGAACAAGTAGTGTAATTTCAGGCTTTGCTTCATAGTAAAATACTGGGGATCTATCATTTGTAAATTCCCTCGCTGGGGATCTATCATTTCGCCCTTTCAACCTCGAAGTGCACAAAAAGATTAAAATAAAAAATGGTCAGAGATAGCTAAATCCTCTACGGTGATTTTTAAACGAAAAACACACCAAAAGGAGGAAATATGCCCAAAGGCTACCATCATCTGACCA
>JAJFMH010000049.1 GCA_021772245.1 Chlamydiota bacterium
TTTGATTATGACGGAAATCGAGGAAACGTAATTGAGTAAGAGAGTCAAAAACACCTTCTGGGAGCTCTCTTATTTTGTTGTCTCTGAAATCGAGTCTATTTAATTGAGTAAGAGAGTCAAAAACACCTTCTGGGAGCTCTGTTATTTGGTTATCAGAAAGATTTAAAGTATTTAAGTTTGGAAAAAATGAAAAAACATCGTTTGAAACAGCTGTTAAATTTATGTTATTAAGTTGTAAATCTGTGATGTGATCTCTTGCTTCTTTTGTACTTTCATCACCAAGCTTGCTCAAGAAAAATGATTCTAATCTAAATATATAGCTTGCTTTATCTTCATCTCCATATTCAGGAAGGTCAGTTGTTAACTGTTCTAGTAGCTGCTCTGGTAGTTGATTTATAATGGCCAGAAAGGATAATGCCGCTGAGTATTTTTGGAGTGCTACTAAATTATTGGATACGCCAAAATTCATATTTTGATTTCTAAATCCATCAATAATTGCTTCTGATAACTTTTTATCAATAAGTAATGGATTTCCATCGCAAAGCAATTTAATCGAATTTTCATAATAAATGATTTCAGTTTGTATTTGATTGATATCAAATATTTCTGACGTAAATTGATCATGCACTCTATGCGATTGGCTTGCAGTCTCAAATTTATCCAGAGCAACTTTTTGCGCGAGCTGATCCTCCTCAGAGCATTCTAAATCATCAAAACTTATTAAAGATCCTGCTTCTAAATAATTAAAAGTATTTATTGGAGTAGTAGACATAAAACCTTATCATAAAATAATAAATTGAAATCAAGTATAACAAACTGAACCCTAATTTAAAAGGGTGTTTTGTAGCCCAGTGGAAGAAAAGTTAAAATATCATCTTTTCAGCAATGTTATTATATCAGCGATTCCTTCTGGAATTTTGGATTCCAACGCAATTGAGATGAATACAAATCTTTGTTTTTTTCGCAGCAATTCCAGCTGAAACAGAAGTTGCTGAATCAAAGTTAGATAACAACTTCCTCTTCGTAGACTCATCGTTAAATTTTGATTCTTTAGCACCACCTTCAATTGATACAACTTCGGTTGAGCCCCAAGGGGGAACGAAAAATTTATCTTTTGTCTCAACGTCATTGGAAGCCAAAATTCCAGCGGGAATAGCTGATTTTTTTCGTGAGTTTCTCAAAACTATATTAATTTAAGAAGTAAAAATTAAGAATGAGTCTGTAAAAAAAAAAGGGAAGGTACCTAGCTCTGAAAACATCTAAATTGTATCATATTACAGAAAGCTCTCGTCTGCAATTCCAAGACTCGAATCTAATGATGCTTGTCGTTTCACAATGCAAAAACATTACTGAAATTCTTTTACAACTACTCTCTTTGAGCAAAAATACACTTCGATATATTCGAATTAATTTTGAAGCTCTTATCAAAAAATAGTCAAAAAGCATCCTTAAATCAACAAATGTCATTTTAAGGATGCGAATATGAATCGTTTCATAGGAAGAAAGGATGAGTTAGAAGCTTTAAACAGTAGGATTTCGAAAAAATCTGCAAGTTTTGTAGCAATTAGAGGAAGACGAAGAATTGGAAAAAGTAGACTCATAGAGGAATTTTCAAAAAAATTTTCAAAAAAATATTTGTTTACTGGATTACCGCCAACAGTAAAGGTAACAAAAAAAGAACAAAGGCTAGAATTTATTCGACAGATGAAGGCTCAGGGACTTCCAGAAGTCAGTGGAGATGATTGGGGTGATATTTTTTGGGTAATTGGAAAAGCTTGTGAAAGGGATTCTGTAATTATTTCATTTGATGAAATTGCATGGATGGGTTCAAAAGATCCTTTGTTTCTTGGAAAACTTAAAATTGCTTGGGATCAATACTTTGAAAAAAACTCCAAGTTAGTACTCATTGTAGCGAGCTCAATTTCAAGCTGGATAGATAAAAATATTCTTAAAAGTACTGGTTTTTTTGGAAGAGTCGATTTAATACTTACTCTTAAAGAACTTCCCATTCAGGACTGCCTGCAATTTTGGGAAAAAAGAAACAACACGATTTCAACGTATGAAAAATTAAAATTATTGGGAATAACAGGGGGGGTGCCGAAATATTTAAGCGAAATTAATCCCAAACAATCAGCAGAATCCAATATACAAAAGCTTTGCTTTTCAGAATACGGATTACTTTACAATGAGTTCGATCGGATTTTTCATGATTTATTTTCTAGAAGAAGTGAAATTTATAAAAAAATAGTAGAACAACTAGCTACAGTTCATTCCCTAACTCAACAGGAAATATGTGATGGAATAAATCGACCACGAGGAAGAGTGATATCAGGATATCTCAATGATTTAGAAACAGCTGGATTTTTATCGAGTGACCACACATGGAATCTAAAATCTAAAAGTGTGAGTAAGTTAAGAAAATATAGACTGAGCGATAATTACCTCAGGTTTTATCTTAAATATATCGCTCCAAATAAAATGCAAATTTCTAAGGGAATTTTCCAAAATAATTTTTTATCTCAGTCAATGAACTGGGATTCTATTATGGGACTGCAATTTGAAAATCTAGTCATTCTTAATCAAAATGTACTTCGCAATATGCTTAGGATAGCAGCGGAAGATTGCATTAACCAAGGGCCATATTTCCAAACTGCAACAAAACGAAGAAAGGGATGTCAAATTGACTTCCTTATACAGACAAAAAACACTCTTTACCCATGCGAGATCAAATTTTCCAGAAAACCTGTCTCATCTCTAGTCATTGAAGAAATGGAAAAAAAGATCCGTGCACTAGACATACCAAAACATGTTTCTTATCGTCCGGTACTCATTCATGTTAATGGAGTATCGGATGAGGTCAAAGACCTTGACTATTTCGATCAGATTATTGATTGGAGTACACTTCTTCAAGACTGAGTTTGTTTTTGATAAATTGCATTAAGTAGGCTCTTAGCAATTGAATGTGCATCAATTTGAAAAATAGAGTGATTGGATAGAGAGTACTCCTTTCCAAGCATTCTTTTAATTCCATCTTCAAGATCTTGGATGTGGTGAGGCAAAAAAGTTTGGATACGATCATCTAATGTGTAGTTTCTATTACTATCTAGAAAGTAATCATGAATAGATGTCCAGGAAGATCCAACAGATGGAATTCCAAGTCTTGCGGCTTCCAAATAAGTATATCCAGGAAGTTCCTGAAAGGAAGGGTGAAGGTGCAAGCCAGCATTTTGAAATGCGCTCACAATCATCTGAGTGCTCATCTCGGTTTCTTTTATAATTGGTATTATCTCAACATTAGTGTGAGAAGATAGCAATTGATCTTTCGTAATAATAATGGTTTTTGCCTTTCTCCATTTATTCGCTGCATCCATGCAAAGCTTGGCGTATTTGAAGTCAGAGACGTTGGTCGCAATAAAAACAAGAGGTGTATTTAGATTTCGAGAGGCAAGAATTGATCCAAGTTGATTTTTCTTTGGATGAAATCTTCCAACCTGAAGAATATACTCTTTTTTACACAGTCCTGTAAGTTTCAGAAATACATCTGAATATGCATAATCATTTTGCGTAATTTGACCAGATGATAGAAAAATTACATCTGTATTAGCTTTTGGACAATCCCTTAAGATAGTTCTCTGCTCAGTGTATGAATTTGCAAAACAAATTTCAGCTCCCTCAATGACTTTTTTATTTATCTTGGCGTTGCAAAAGGGGGGAAAGATATATTTGTCTAAAACGCTTGGATTATGAATCAATTGATCTAAAAGTGCTCTATTAGAAAGCGCTTGTTTCACATGATGCTCAAAGCTATGACAAGTAGGTGACCATTTTGCAAAATCTTCATGAAATGAAAGAAGATAATATTTTTTCTTAAGCAGAGTAAGAAGATTATATTTGGGAAGAAGATCATAGCTAACATTGGATAAAAAAAGATGATCTGCATCTATAACTTCTGGCAGATCTGAAGATATAACAACTTCATGACCAAAATTCTCTAAACCATCTTTTATCACCTCAATAGCTCGAAGATCACCTAAAAAATGAACATCTTTTCTTTCATTAATAAAAAATGCAAATTTCACATGATCTCCTAGTAAAAATAGTTATATGCCATTACAAGAGAGTAAAAGTCATTTGCATTTTTTGAATAAACACTAAAAACGGGCCCAATTATGAAGCCAGCATTTGCACTGAAGTTATATTCAATGGCTGGCGCGAGTACGCATTGGTCAAAAATTGGTTCACCAACTTTTGCCTTTTTACCATTTGGAAGAAATCCTCTTTTTCCAGAGAAGGTTGATTTGGATCTGTAAATGTTATCAATATCAAACGCTAGGGCCCAGTTTTGGGTCAAAGAATACTCCATTCCAATGGTCGTAATAAATGGATTCCCAGGATTAACTTTTCCCTTAGTACCAAATGATCCTCCATATGCGCTAATACCCTTTATACTGGTATTTGCTGCCACACCGTATTGCAAATTAACACGTAGTCGAAAGAAATGATCCAAATAGGGTTGGTACAGTTTTTCAAAATTGAGTGCAACTAACGTGACAAAAGAACCACGTCCTTTTAAATCCGTACCTCTTTTGTTTGGGTCCAAGTTATCGTATTTTCCAACAGGTAGAATTTCTGTAATTGTAACTCTAAGATCTGGCTTTGCAGTATCAAAGTTTGCACTCAAAGCTTGAAAGCCGAGCAAGACAGGAAAGTCAACAAATCCGGCATCAGATTTACTGCCAACTTTTTCATAAGCATACGGAAGAAATGTCTGAAAATCCATATACTCTGTAATACCAAAGGAGAAGTTTAGAGCTGGTTGTACAGAATAAAGTCTAGATGATGACCCAGGTACCTTTGCCGATGCAAGGAAAAGATAGGGCTCAAGATTCACATGCTTTGCTGGTATTGTTAGGCCTGCGTTTGCGATAAGTGAACCAGTAAACCACGGGCAATGCTCTTTTGCAAAAGTACTTAACTCAAACAATATTATAGTGGCAAATAGAAGTATACGAAGCACCAGAAAATTCCTTATCAGGCAAACAAAATTATTTGGGTATTTATTCTTTTAATATAGAAAATCATAAATAACTCCAAGATTAATCATCTAATTAAGGATGAAAAATCAGATAAAAATATTTTTAATTTAATGCAAACAATTTAAAATGTTCTTTAAAAATTAAATCCTAGGTCAAAAGAAAACAATAATATATAATTTTTATTAAGTATCATTTAATTAATACGAAGGAGCCTGCTTTGGCAATTACAACTGACATCTACCCATATGCACCTGATCCTATTTGCCCTGATACATTTAAAGCGAGGTTATACGAGCAGTGTGCGTTAGAGGCTAAAAATAAGAATCAAACATGCGCTCTACAGCATCATCCAGAGAATCGCTTACAAGAAAATCTAGATGACTCTCTTGAACTTATTCCTAAATCACCTGCCTTTGTATTTGGAGAGCGAGTTCTTCGACCAACCATTGATTTAACTAAAAGTGTATTGGGCGCTTTATATGACGCGGCGCAAGATACAACCATGTATGCATATAACTTTTTTTCCGGAAAAAGTTATGAGAATTTGCTCATTCAAAAGCAAGAACTTAACGTTCAAGCGCAGCAGCTCAGAGATAATTTTAGCTTTCAAAAAATCGAATACAATAACTACCTTAATGAGTTAGAGCAAATGGAAGAGACACTAAATAACCAAATTACTTTGTTGCAAAAGCATGAAGATCTTGCTAACTCACTTGGAATATTCTCAGACGGAGGAGTCGATGTTGCCAATTTACTCCAAGGCTTGATAGAAAAGCGAGATTCTCTTCTCCAAAACAAATTGCAATTTCTCAATGCTATTAGAAATATTGAAGATGTTTTAAGTGAAATGGATAGAATGATGGATAAAGCTGATACTAAATTTGATGACTATGAATCTCTTATAACAATTTTTCGGCAGATTCGAACAAGTATACGAGAAAACCTAAATCTTAGAAAAGACGTCAAACTAGAAATTAAAAGAGTATAATCATTGTCAATTGAGAATTGTACGCCTTGTTTTAATGGTTCTTTTGATCCGTATTGCCTCACATCCTTAGGCGCGCTATCTGTTGATCCAACACATCTTACCTGTCTGATGGACCAAGCTCCATTTGAAAGGTCAGGGAATCGTTTAAGAGAAAATCTAGATGGCTCTTTTGAAATTATTCCTAAATCACCGGCCTATGTAGTTGGAGAGCAAGTGATTCGACCAACCATTGATTTAACCCATACCCTTTTTAGAGCTCTTTATGATGGCACATGGGGAGCGTACTCCTATGCAAAGTCATTTTTTTCTTCGAAGCAGCAACAGATTCAAGAGATAGATTTACCGAAATTAGACGAATTAATAGGTACTCTTCAAAAATGGAAAGACTCTGTTGAGAATAGATTATTTGATACAAATCAGCATATCGAAGAGATTTTCGATGTGCTTGGATCTAATCAAATTGACGATGTGAGATTTTTGAAAGCTAAACTCGCATTTACCTGGAATGAAATGCTTGGTGTATTTAATGACATACACGAATTCATCAAAGAATATGACGTAAAAAGCAACGATGAAATTCAGTATTTCATAGATACAACCAAACAAAAATTTTCACACTTTAAAATCTTAGAAGGAGATGTTGAAAGCCTTCTTACAATACTTTTCAACTATCATATCCAGGATCAAATTGTAGAAATTAACGCAAAATTTCAAACAATTGAGGAGAGAATAATTGAAAAAAGCACACGAATTGAGACAGCTATAAACCAACATAGCGATGACACAAATGTAAAACACTCTCAAACAGCTCTAATGCTTGTTTGGAATCTTTTACATGAAAATCTTGCAAATCAAAAACAATTTTTCTCTCACTTTAAAGTAAACTCATTTGAGGACTATAAAAACTTCGAACAAATAACAATGGGAAAATTCTCAGAAATTGAATCTTTAGAAAGCGATGTTGAAATGTATTACTTAGAATATTGCAAGCTTCAAGAACCTCTATCAAATGCCGAAAAACTAAATCCAAGTTTTCTTGAGAAATTATGGGCTTTTTTGTACTCTGATAATCCTTGATTATTAACAGATAACTTAAAAGGGGTTTTGATGGAAGAATATTGGGGATACCATCTGATTTTAGATTGTAATGGATGTGATTTAGACAAGGTGAAAGAAAAACAAAATATTGTAAATTTCGTTAAGGATTTAGTCGATCAAATCGATATGCAAGCATATGGTGAACCTGTTGTGGAGCACTTTGCTGCGCATAATCCCAATGCTGCTGGCCACTCCCTAGTACAACTCATTGAAACAAGTTCAATTACAGGTCACTTCGTAGACAAAAATGGAGAAGCATATATCGATATATTCTCTTGTAAAAGTTTTGACATAGACGATGCTAAAAAAATTGTCGATCAGTACTTTAAGCCCAAAAAGATAAAAGTGTCTTATCTTACCAGACAAGCCTAGTGATTAATATGGGGATCAGATTCTCTGGCCCCAATCATTACATCGCCATGATCATCAAGTGACTGATTATCGTTTTTGATAATTTCTTTCAGCTCTAAAATTCGTTTCATTTTTTCTTCATCGGAAATCCCTTTTTCAGAAATTCTAAGTACCATTTCCTCAAATTCCATATATCGCTCCAAATTTTTTGCGAAGGATAAAAAATGATTGAAATTAGCGCAATCGAATTAGATTCCAAAGTAGATTCCAAAAAGCTTTGATTTCCATCTGTAGAGAAAATATAGCAGAAGGGGATCGCAGATTATCTGCGTTCATGCGATAATGCAGCTTTTTTCCATTTGAAAAGGAAAAGTTTAGAGCATTTCCTATTCGCATAATGCAAGCATAATGCTTTTTTACAAATTTATGTACATGAGTATTCATTTTTCCAAATGGATACACAAACGTTGTCACAATAACCTGTAATTTATCTTCCAAGATCTGTTTAGAGACTGCAACTTCTTTCTCAAGATCTATGTTACTTTTAGTTAAATTCGCATGAGAATAGCTATGCGAGGCTACTTCAATAAAGGGTAACATCTCAAAAAGCTCTTCATAAGTGCAAAAGGCTTCACTCGGTTGTCTAAAGAGCGGCTTTTTGAGAAGAGCAAGCCTTTCATCTTTACTCATAGGAGTTGTATCTAAAATATACTTAGGACATACGGATAATACAGCTCGAAGATTGTACTTTTTAAGAAGGGGGTATACGTAGTAGTAAAAATCACATGTCGCATCATCAAAAGTTAAACAGATAGCTTGTCCCTTTGCTAGATCTTTGTCTTGAGGCAGAATAACTCGGAAATTTTTCTTGATATACTCTAAGTGAGTTTGAAACAGGGATAGATGATTGCTATACTTACTTGCTCTCTCTGTAGTGACTTGATGGTATAAAAGAGTGTGAATCATTTTGAGAAACAAAGTTTGATATATTTATAAAAACATGTCTGCGCATTATATAGAGAAATTAAATACCCTTCCTTGCCATCTAAAAAGCCTCTTTGCAAGATATAGGACTTGATAAAGGCATACATCGAGTGAAAAATAGCTTTTCCAAAAGAGCTTTTTTTACCTTTGTTTTGCTCTGCAAATAAAGTGGAATACCTATCCATTTTAACCAGAAAATCAGAAACAGTTTGATAGGAGTAATGAAAAATAGGGTGCCTCAGACTCTCAATTTTAAATCCAGATTCGTCAATTTTTTCATGTACAAAGTGATTACTAAAGGAAGTCAACCTCTTGTTATATAGTCTAATATGTTTGTCCGGATACCACCCGCAACCTTTAATCCATTTTTCATTAAAAAAGTTATGAAAACAAAAACGGTATAATTTTTTTCCATCTAAATCTAAAGAATGAATTTCAGAAACCAGAGGATCTGATAAGACCTCATCACTATCAAGTGAGAGAATCCAGTCGTATTTTGCTAATGATGCGGCCTTATTTTTTAAGGGCCCAAACCCATTAAATGAGGCCGTACATACTTTTACATTTGGAAAATGGCTTGCGATTTCCAATGTTGCGTCTGTAGATCCATTATCTAATACAATCACTTCTGGAAAAGAAATCACACTAGTGAGGGTTCTCTTGAGTGACTTTTCATTGTCTTTAGTGAGAATACAGACAGTAATCACAATAATCCTCTATTTCAAATAAGTCCTGATCACTTTGGATTATAACACATATGCCTTTTTCCCAAGCCAGATCAATCCAAGCTGTTTACAAAAATCATTAATATTTTGATAAGAAATAAGATTTCTACAATTTTGAGTATCTTCTATGGCTCTTTTACTCTCTTTAATTTGATAAAAAAGTAAATGTATAAATCCTTGCTCGCTCATTTCATATTTGCAAAGTAGAAATCAGTTTTTTAGTAAGATTTAGATCTTTTACAAGATTTAATGTTTTCATGTGAGAAGCTCTAAAAAAATGTGATATTTATGATTGCTTGTAGCAATGATCGCTGTTAATAATCTAATATATATCTACTCTAGTTAAGATCTATAAAAGTAGGATTGAAAATGAAAAAAAGTTACACCTTTGATGACGTTGCCCTTGTGCCTCAATTTAACAATATTCCATCGAGAACAAAACCTAAACTTTCCACGTGGCTCTCTAAAAAAACAAAAATGGATATTCCTATTTTATGTTCTAATATGGATACAGCTATTTCAGAAGAGCTTGCGGATATTTTAATTGAGCAGGGATCCGTTCCCATTTTCCATAGATTTACAAGTCTTGAAAAGCAAAAAAAATGGATTAAAAAATATGGGCCTAAAAGCTTTATCTCATGCGGTATTAATGAAACAAAAATAGATGAAGTAGCAGAACTACTCGCTCTCGGAGCGCCAGGCGTATGCATTGACGTTGCTCATGGTCACTCTGATAGAATGATCCATTTTATTTCCGCCCTTAAGAAAAAACACCCTGATAAAGAAATTATTGCAGGAAATGTCTGTACTCCAATGGCATATCACGACCTTGTAAATGCTGGCGCTGATGCAATTAAAGTTGGCATAGGACCTGGTGCTGCCTGTACTACTCGTATTGTAACAGGCTTTGGTATGCCTCAGTTTAGCGCTATCTATGAGTGTGGCAAAGTTGCGGAAAAACTTCGCATTCCATTAATTGCTGATGGTGGGATTAGAGGAAGTAGAGATGTTGTACTAGCATTGGCAGCTGGCGCATCTTCAGTTATGACTGGAAAATTATTTGCTCTTACCAAAGAAAGCGCCGCTCCTAAAAGAACGTCTGCTGAAAATCCTCTGACAATGGAAGCAAACTACCGAGGGCAAGCATCCCTTTCATTCCAAACAGAATTCTATGGTGGTCTTAAGTCAAAAACAGTATCTGAGGGGATTGATTTTTGGGCACCTGTTAGTGGAACAGCACTTGAGCTGTTAGAAAATCTACTTGGAGGTATTCGATCGGGTATGACGTATGGGGGAGCTGCGAGCATTAAAGAATTACAGAGAAAAGCTGAATTTGTAGAGGTAAGTGCAAGCTATATGCCAGAGAGTAACCCAAGAGATCATAGGTAATTAAATGATACAAAAAGAAAAAAAGAAGGCATTTGGTTTCTGGATGCTAACAGCCCTAGTTGTTGGAAACATGGTTGGATCAGGTGTGTTTTTATTACCAGCATCTCTTGCCAAACTCGGATCTCTTACTCTAATTAGTTGGGTGCTTACTGCCATCGGAGCAATATTACTATCACTTGTGTTTGCTAAATTATCTACTGTTTTTCCAAAGACAGGAGGCCCATACATATATTGCAAAGAAGGTTTTGGTGACTTCATCGGTTTCCAGGTAGCCTATAACTACTGGATATATATGTGGGTTGGAAACGCTGCCATTGCGGTTGCAATGACTGGATATCTAACAATATTTTTTCCGATACTGGCTGCCAATAAGCTTGTCTCCTTTTTAGTCACAGCTGGCGTTGTCTGGCTATTTACGTTTATAAATATCTGGGGCCTCAAATTTGCTGGAATTGTGCAGTTAATAACAACGATCCTTAAGTTAATTCCATTATTTTTAGTAGGTCTGGTAGGCCTTTTTTATATGGATATTGGAAATTTAAGAGAATTTAACATTAGCTCTGATTCGACTCCGTTTGCAATTTCAACAGGGGCTGCCATGACTCTTTGGGCATTTTTAGGTCTAGAGTCTGGAACAGTTCCAGCGGATAGTGTAATTGATCCTAAAAAAACCATTCCAAGAGCTACTATTTTTGGAACAAGCCTTGCCGCCGTCATCTATATTCTTGTAACAGTCGCCATTTTTGGAGTAATACCTCCTAGTGTATTGCAACATTCAAATGCTCCGTTTGCTGATATGGCAGAAATTATGTTTGGACCCATTGGAAGAGCGTTTATTGCAGTAGGAGCCGTGATCGCATGTTTAGGTGCTTTGAATGGCTGGATTATGCTGCAGGCACAAGTGCCACTTGCCGCAGCAAAAGATGACTTATTCCCAAGAAAATTCAAGCAACTTTCTAAAAGGGGAACGCCCACTTTTGGACTTGTTCTTTCATCGATTCTTGTAACACTTTTACTTTTGCTAAATTTTAACAAGAGCTTAGTGTCACAGTTCACCTTTATTATTATGCTTGCAACCCTTGCTGCAATTATTGCTTATTTGTATACAGCAATGGCTGAATTCATTGTTTTTACAAAAAAACGAGGTTTTTTCAGAAAAAAAGACATCGCAAAACCATTGATTATCTCATCCCTTGCTTTTGTATATGCTTTTTGGGCTGTAATGGCATCGGGGCAACAAATTGTATTTTTAGGGTCTCTACTTATGTTTAGTAGTATCCCTATTTATGCGTGGCTTATCTGGTCACATCCCAAACATCTAATCAAAAACAACTAAGAGACTATTTTTAAGTCGAATTTTTCTTGGCAATTATTGAAAAAACTGTCACAAAGGGCCTTTACTACAATAAAAGGCCCCAGTTATGAAAGATAAGAAACGAGTTTTTGATTCACTTCATCGCTTCATTCATATTAGTCAAATAGAAAGCGATTTAATTCATTCCAAACCATTCCATAGGCTTTTTTATATCCATCAATTGGGCGCTGCATACTTGGTATATCCAGGAGCTGCTCATAAGAGATTTGAGCACTCCTTAGGTGTTATGGAAGTAGCCACTAAAATCTATGATCACATTACAGATACAATTCATCCTAAACTAAAGGGGAAGCTCCCAGAGAGAGGTGACATAGAGCATTGTTATCACAGAGAAATTATACGTTTAGCAGCGCTTTGCCATGATTTAGGACACCTGCCTTTTTCTCACACGGCGGAAAAAGAGATCTTGGGAGATGCAGGTCATGAAAAATGGACGATTGCAATTATTCAAAGTAAATACCTAATGCCCTTATGGGAAAAAGTTGCTGAGAAATATAGCAAAAAAACAACTGAAGATGTATGCAAGGCTATTATTAAAATGGCAGTTGGAAAGGAAAAACTAGAAAGCATTTTTCCAGGCAAATTTGAATTTACTGATCTAGAATCCGTATTTTCAGAAATTATCACAGCAGATCTTTTTGGCGCTGATCGCATTGATTATCTGCTTCGAGACTCTAAATGCTCAGGGCTCTCTTATGGTCTATTTGATTACCATCAATTAATTGAATCTCTTCAAGTTGTTCCCATGAATGATAATTCAATGAAACTCGGCATCGATGAAAATGGGGTAGAAGCCTCAGAAGCATTAATTCTTGCTCGCCACTTCATGCATAGAAGGCTCTATCACTATTCCTCAGTCAAAGCCTGTAATTTTCATCTGACAAGATTTATGAAGCATCTATATGAAAAAGCAGATTATACAAGTGATATTGATACTTATCTAAAGATGACAGACTCACATGTTCTTGCAAGTATGTATGATCTTTCATACGAGAATACAATATCTGGTCCTCACATTGACGCAAAAGCATTGCTATCTCAAATACCAAGATTTAAAGCGCATCATATTCAAAATTTATCTGAAGAAGCTATTCTTTCTTTTCAAAAAAATTATTCGATTCCAACGACTCACATTGGTTGGGAGATACGCTCAAATCAAAATCAGAACAAATATCGGTTTCCACTAATTAAAGATGGAGAGCTTTCATCGATAGATGAAAGTCTCCATCCAGGTCTATCATCAATTCAAGCCCCTAGCTGGGTTTTTATTGAAAATGAATTTAACGACAAAATAGGAAAACACTTTTCATGAAAAAAACATTTCTTTTTTTAAGCCTTTTTACTCTTGGGATCAGTTGCATTTTTGCATCGAGTGTAGCGGTACCCAATGCGACTCCAGAGGCAATGCGTTATTACCGTAGCGGTAATGTTCTCTATGCTATCAATCAACTATGGGGCCTTATTATTCCTTTGCTATTTTTATGCACCGGATATTCTAGAAAGCTCAACACTGTAGCAAAAAAAATCGGAAGAAAGTGGTTTTTTCAGTTCGTGGTTTATTTCATTCTTTTTTACCTATCGCTCTTAATAATTTCTTTTCCACTATCCGTTTATGAAGGGTATATCAGACTCCATCAATATAATCTATCTACTCAAGGTTTTGCCGCATGGTTTACCTCTTTTGCAAAAGGCGCCATGGTTTCCACAATCTTTGGAATTGCTTTTCTTTGGATCTTGTATCTTCTTTTACAAAAAAGCCCTAGAAGATGGTGGTTTTATTCCTGGCTTATTTCGATTCCATGCGTTCTTTTTATCATGTTTATAACCCCTATTTGGATATCGCCCTTATTTCATAACTTCCATCCCATGAAGGATAAAGAATTAGAAGCAAAAATCATGAATTTAGCTGACAGAGCTAAAATTCCAGATAGCAAACTCTATGTTGTCGATATGAAAAAAGAAACCAAAACAGTTAATGCTTATGTAACAGGTTTTGGGTCTTCAAAACGGATCGTACTTTGGGATACAATTATTGATGAACTCACAGAAGACGAGCTTCTTTTTGTAGTTGGCCATGAAATAGGTCACTACGTATTGCATCATATTTGGTATATGATCTCTCTTATTATTGGGCTTCTGTTTTTCTTTTTACTACTAACATATGTTATAGGAAACAAAGTAGTGCATAAATGGAGAGAGTGTTTTAAGTTTCATACCTTAAGCAATTTTGCATCCCTTCCTCTTTTTATGCTTTTTTTGAACCTATATTCATTAATTACGGATCCATTAACAAATTATATTTCAAGAATGGATGAACATGCAGCTGATCGATTTGGATTAGAGCTCACGCAAAACAACGAAGCCGCCGCAAAGGCTTTTGTAAAGTTGCAACAAACCAATCTTGGAAATCCTTGGCCTGGAAAGTGGTATGTGATCTTTAGATCTTCCCATCCACCTCTTGGAAAAAGAGTTGAATTTTGTAATAGCTATCATCCATGGCTTCAGAAAAAGCCTCTCTACTATCAAGATTACATCAAAAAAATGCCTACTCCAAAGCCTAGTCCATCCAACTAAATTCTTGAAGCTAGTTAGTCACAAAAAAAACGCTGGAATTTTATTTAATTTCCAGCGTCTTTGCTAAGCTAACAGATAATCAATCAGAAACAATTAATTTGTATTATCTAGTCGTTAAAAATTCTTCCTAATTGCTTTGCTAAATCCTCTAATATATCTATTTCATCTCTTACTGGTTTAGATGGAGATTCTGTATTGCCTTGTTCTTCTCTTTGTAGTTCGTCCACACTGTCATTTAGACTTGATATTGCTAAACCTAGTTGTTCGAGATTAACTGGACCTTCTGAGAGTTCTTTTTTTGCAGCTTCTATTGCATTTGTTACTGCTGCTTTACTTGGTGTTAGGCCTGTATCTCCTATTATGGATGACACATTTTCTAGTGATTTTGTTATATCCGATGTTAATTTTTCCTTTAGCTTTTCTTGAATAGCTGCTCTTGCTTCTTCAACAGCTAATGCTGCTGCTGATGCTGCTTCCGCAGCTGCTTTTCGTATATCTTCAGCATTTTGCACTGCTTCAGCTGCATCTCTCGCTGCTGATGCTTCTTGCGCTGCTACTAGTGCTTCTTGCGCTGCATTTTCTCGTTCTTCTATCTCATTCTCATCTCGTGGATTTCGAGCTGCTAGAATTTCTGCTGCTAATCGATATTCTTCTGCCGATGTAGGTCTTACTTTTTCAGCAGCATTTCTCGCTGCTGATGCTGCTTCTGCTGCTTGTACTTCGGCTTCCGCTACTGCAACAAGTGCTTCTTGCGCTGCTGCTTGCGCTTCCACTGCTGCTTGTGCTGCTTCTAGATAGTCTTCATCCGATGGCGGTCTTACCTCTTCTTCAGCATTTTGCACTGTTTGTTTTCCAAATACTGCTGCAAATGTTTCTTGCGCTGCAGCAAATCCTTCTTGCGCTACTGCTAGTGCACTTTCCGCTGCTGCAAGTGCTGCTTTCGCTGCATTTTCTAGCTCTTCTATCTCATTTCGTCGATTTCGAGCTGCTAGATGTTCTGCTGCCGATGTAGGTCTTACTTCTTCAGCCGCATTTCCTTCAGCCGCATTTCGCGCTGCTGCTAGTGTTGCTAGTGTTGCTGCTAGATACTCTTCTTCACCATTTTGCCATTTTTGATCTCCAAATACTGCTGCATATGCTTCTTGCGCTGCTGCTAGTGCTTTCACTGCTGCTTGTGCTGCTGCTTCCGCTGCATTTCCTAGCCTTTCTATCTCATTTTGTCGATTTCGAGCTGCTGCTTGTGCTTCGGCTTTCGCTGCTGCTTGTGCTGCATTTTCTCGTCTATTTTCAGGCTCTCTTACTGCTTCTGAACGAAAAACTTCACAAGTAATTAAATGAAATACTGCTGTAAGAAAACTTACAAATGGGGTTACAAGCGTGTTAAAAACACTACCACAAAAAGATGAGTCTCCTGATGATAATGAACTCTCACCACTAGTTGGGTTAACTTGTGCATTCCGAACATCACTAGGGCAATTTAAATTTACAGGTTGATCCTGAGGTTGTGTATTCGTGTTTATTTCTAATGGCATTTCGTTCTCCTAAAAATTAGTTTTATTAATTTAGAGGCAATCGACTACCTCCAACATTAATGTGGTTATTAGGAAGCACAATACTATCATTACTAAAATAACAAAAGAAAAAAAACATCTGACTGTTTTTTTTCTTAAACTACTATTATCAATACAAAAAATTTTTTTAAGATAAAAGTAATAGATTTCATAATTCAACGTTTTAACTCTCAAGCGAATAAGTATAATTTTTTTGAAAGATGATAAAAAATGCTTTCGGATAATAAATTCCGAAAGCATTCAATTTTTAAGTACAACGTTGATTTAATCACAAAAACGCTAGTATCGTTTATGCATCTAGACTATCAGATTGCGTTGGCACAGGAAATTCTACTCCACTAAAGCGTATTCCAGGAAGTTTTAATTCTCTTATTATATCGACTGCCTTCTTAGCTGGAGATCCTTCAACCATATTATTTGGTCTTGCGTCCTCTATAGAAGTATTTAAACGATCTACTGTGCGATGAACTTCACGTGAACCTGCAGATCCATTACTTGCACTTAGTAATACTGCTCGTATATGTTCAATATTTTTTTTTAGTTTTGATTCATAAGGAGTTGGATCTGGTTCTAGTGCTTTTATCGCTTGGTCTAGTAATTCTGTAGCCTTTTCTGTTGTTGTATATTCTTCTGCCTCATCACTCGCCACTGCTGCTGCTTCTTCTGCAAGTGCTGCTGCTTTTGCTTCTAGCGCTGCTGCTTTTGCTTCTAGCGCTGCTGCTTTTGCTTCTAGCGCTGCTGCTTCTCCTATATCTTCAGCCGCATCTCTCGCTGCTGCTGCAAGTGCTGCTGCTTCTGCTTTTAGCGCTGCTGCTTCTGCTTCTAGCGCTGCCGCATCTCTCGCATATTCTTCTGCAAGTGCTGCATGTTCTGCTGCTACTGCTTCTAGCGCTGGTATTTGTGCAAGTGCTGCAAGTGCTGCATGTTCTGCTGCTAGCAGTGCTATTTCTGCTTTTAGCATTTCTGCTTTTGCTTCTAGCCTTTCTGCTTTTGCTTCTAGCGCTGCTACTGCTTCTAGCGCTGCTGCTTTTGCTTCTAGCGCTGCTGCTTTTGCTTCTAGCGCTGCTACTGCTTCTAGCGCTGCTGCTTCTCCTATATCTTCAGGAATTTGTGCTTCTTCAGCCGCATCTCTCGCTGCTGCTGCAAGTGCTGCTGCTTCTGCTTTTAGCGCTGCTGCTTCTGCTTTTAGCGCTGCTGCTTCTGCTTTTAGCGCTGCCGCATCTCTCGCTTCTTCTTCTGCAAGTGCTGCATGTTCTGCTGCTACTGCTTCTAGCGCTGCTATTTGTTCTACTAGCGCTGCTGCTTTTACTTCTAGAAAAGCTGCTTTTAATTCTAGCGCTGCTACACTTTCTCGTCTAGTTTCAGGCTCTCTTACTGCTTCTGAACGAAAAACTTCACAAGTAATTAAATGAAATACTGCTGTAAGAAAACTTACAACTGGGGTTACA
>JAJFMH010000050.1 GCA_021772245.1 Chlamydiota bacterium
TGTAAAAAGTAGGATTGGTATATTGGATTTTATTCCTTTGATTTTTTTTGATGTTTCAATGCCATTTAGACCTGGAATCTGAAAATCAATAATAATGATAACAGTTTTTTGAGGATCAAAGTTTTGTAGAGCCTCCTCTCCCGATGATGCTAAAATTGGGTTGCAACCTAGCCCATCTACAAGCTGGTTAAGAAAGGTTAAATTAGAAGGGGTGTCATCTACAATTAAAATGTTGTTTTTTTTCATTATATTTCCTTTTGATCGTTTGGTAATTAGATTTAATTCATTAAAATGCGCATCACACTGAAGTGGTTTTCTTATGTTTAGGTTGATTTTTTTGTTTTCGTACCTTATTATGCCCCTAGGTGGTTTGCTGAGATTTGTTCAAAAGAACACAATCTGATGTTACCTACAAAAGCAATATGTAATATTAGGAGTGAGTTTTCAATGGAAAAAGGTGATTTTGGTAAGGAAAAGGTACAAGAGATTTGTGACCAAATTCAGAAAGAAACTCTAGAACCTGCTAAAAAAGAAGCTGCAAGCGTAATTGAAAACGCAAAAAAGCAAGCCGAGCAAATTATCATGGATGCTAAAAAAGAAGCTGAAAAATTAGAAACTTTGGCAAAGAAAAAAATTGATGAGAAGAGAAATGTTTTTGAAGCTTCCATGCACTTATCTGTAAAAAAGACGCTCTCGACACTTAAAGAAAAGATTGAAAAAGAACTTTTTAAACCCAATTTAGCGGAACTTGTAAAAGAGAAGTCATCAACATCAGATGTTGTATCGGCTTTTGTAAATGCTATTGTTACTTCGATTGAAAAAGATGGAGTTGATGGTGATTTAATGGCTGCGATACCAAAGACTGTCTCAAAAGAGGAAGTAATGGGAAAATTACACGAAAAAGTTGTTCAATCCCTACGAAATAAAGAGGTCTCGATCTCAGATATCGAAGGGGGAGCTGCTGTTAAAATTGTGAATAAAAATATTATTTTAGATCTAAGTGATGAAGCGCTTAAAACGATACTTGCCGACTTTGTGAGTGATGATTTTAAAAGCATGATATTTGCATAGTAGGAATATGTTTAGAAATTATTTTATTGTAAACTCACTTCCGACTTTGTCCCTTTCGCAAAAACCTGAAATTACGTTTTTGGACCTCATTCGTTTATATAAGATGAATTTAAGTAAATCTGAGTTTCAAAAAACAAGAGATATTAGACTCTTTATTGATTTGCAAAATGTATTAAAAGTTTTGAAAAAGGAACCTCTTGATTTACGCGGGAATCTTACAGAAAAAGAGTTGGATGAAGCGATTGTTCACCAAATTAATTTGCCAAAATATCTTATTGATTACTTAGATAGAGAAGAAAATCCAATTGAAAAATACTACGAAGTCATGAGCATCTATTTTCAAGAAGAATTGGAAAGGCAAACTGGATTTTTTCAAAAATATGTTAAATTTGAGCAAGAGTTAAGACTTACTTTGGCTACAATTCGATGTAAGAAAAGAAAAAAAGATCTTTCTGAAGAGTTATACTTAGAAGATCAAGGTGACTTTTTTGTTCATGAGTTATTTTCTCAAAAAGATCAGGAAACAATAGAGTTTGAAGAGCCATTCCAATCACTTGCAATCAAGTTAAAGCAAGTGGATGGAAATCCATTTTTGCAAAAGCAAGTTGTCGTGCAATTTCGTTTCGATCAAATTCAAGAAATGGTTGAAGGGGATATTTTTTCGATCGACTATCTTCTTGCGTATATGATTCAGCTAATTCTTGTAGAAGACTGGAATTTTTTAAATAAAGAACAAGGCAGCGCTATATTAAATAAAATTGTGAAGGAATCGCTATGACAAGTTTGTTAGAAACGCAAAGTAATGAAGCTACCGGAAAAGTACTTAGAGCTTTTGGAAACCTTCTACAAGTGAAATTTGAAGGAATCATCTATCAAGGTGAAGTTGTAAATGTATATGTGGATGATGCCACTTTGAAAGGTGAAGTAATTGAAATTGCTGGAGACTTGGCAAAAGTGCAAGTTTTCGAAGATACAAGTGGAGTTTCATTTGGAACTAAGGTGACTTTTTCTGAGCACCTATTAGAAGCTGAATTAGGCCCGGGCCTTATGAGTAGCATCTTTGATGGACTTCAAAATCCTTTAGAAAAAGTAGCTGACAAAACAGGTTTGTTTTTATCAAGAGGAGTTTACATTACACCTTTAGATAAAGAAAAAAAATGGGATTATGTTTCTACAGCTAAAGTTGGAGATATTGTCTACCCTGGTGAGTATCTAGGATATACAATGGAGGGAAGATTCCATCATTACACCATGATTCCATTTTCGATTCAGGGGAAATGCACCGTAACGTTTGCTGTTGGAGATGGAACATTTGCTATTGAAGAAACTCTTTTTAAAGTGAAAGATGAAAGCGGACTAGAACATGAAGTTTCAATGTTGCAACGCTGGCCAGTAAAAGTGCCTCTTTCTATTGGTAAAAAAATTCGTGCTACTAAAATGTTAGATACAGGAATGCGAACATTAGATACGCAGTTCCCTGTTCTTAAGGGCGGCTCTTTTTGCTCGCCAGGACCATTTGGCGCAGGAAAGACTGTAATGCAGCATCACCTTTCTAAGTATTCTTCTGTTGATGTTGTGATCATGACAGCGTGTGGTGAAAGAGCAGGTGAAGTTGTGGAGGTTTTACGAACTTTTCCCCATCTAACTGATCCCCATACAAATGAATCACTAATGACAAGAACCGTAATTATTTGTAACACCTCTTCCATGCCAGTTGCAGCTAGGGAAGCCTCCGTATATCTAGGAGCAACACTAGCTGAATACTATAGGTTAATGGGGCTTGATGTTCTACTACTTGCAGATTCTACTTCTCGTTGGGCGCAAGCAATGCGAGAAATGTCAGGAAGACTAGAAGAGATTCCAGGTGAAGAGGCTTTCCCAGCTTATTTAGCTTCTCGAATTTGCGCTTTTTATGAGAGAAGTGGGGTTCTGAAACTTCAAAATGGCGAAACGGGCTCTCTTACAATTGGTGGTACCGTATCTCCTGCTGGTGGTAACTTTGAAGAACCTGTAACGCAGGCAACCCTTTCAGTAGTTGGAGCTTTTCATGGGCTTTCTAGGCAAAGATCAGATTCTAGAAAGTACCCAGCTGTTGATCCATTGATCTCATGGTCAAAATATGTGGACGCCGTATCGAAGGAACTCGAGTCAAAAGCGTCCAATTGGCATGAAATGGTAAGTTTTACAGCGAAACTTCTCATAGATGGTGATGAGATAGGAAAGCGAATGGAAGTTGTAGGTGAAGAAGGAGTCAATATGGATGACTTTATTCGTTATTTAAAATCTGAGTTGTTCGAATTTGCGTATTTACAACAAAATGCTTTTGATAAAGAAGATGCGTATTGCCCCCTCGAAAGACAAATATCACTTTTAGAATTATTATATACTATTTTCAAAACCACTTTTTCCTTTACTCAGCATGAAGATGCAAGAAAGTTTTTTATTGAGATTCAAAATGAAATCAAAAATATGAATTTCATTGCATACAACACAGATGGCTATCAGAAGGCGTTTGCAAAAATTGAAAAAGAGTTAAAGCACTACATGTAATCGGGGTAATCCAATGAAGAAAACATATGATAGAATACTTGATATCCGTGGAAGCCTTATTACTGTATGTGCAGAAGGTGTTTCACTTGGAGAACTTGCAAAGATAGAATCAAGAAAGAAAAAACCATGTTTTGCATCGGTTTTAAGTATTGATGAGGACAAAGTGACCCTTCAGGCTTTTGAAGATACAAGGGGAATGTCCACTGGTGATAAATTAACCTTTTTAAAGAAAAGGGTACAAGTCACGGCAGGGGATGATTTACTAGGAAGAAGGTTTGATGGGATTGGGAATCCTATCGATGATGGCCCCATTCCAAGTGGAGAAAAAGTAGATATTGGACAACCCTCTTTTAACCCAGTTAAAAGAATTGTACCACATCAGCTTGTTAAGACAAATATTCCCATGATTGATGTATTTAATTGCCTTGTAAAATCACAAAAAATTCCCATTTTTTCTGTTTCGGGTGAGCCGTACAATCAACTTCTGATGCGTATTGCAAATCAGACCGATGCAGATGTTGTTATTATAGGTGGTATGGGACTTCGATTTGATGATTACCAGGCCTTTATAGATAACGCAGAAAAATCAGGTTCGCTTGCTAAAACAGTTATGTTTATTCATAAAGCAACAGATCCTGCTGTTGAGTGCATCTTAGTCCCTGATATGGCGCTCGCTGCAGCTGAGCAGTACGCCATAAAAGGAAAAGATGTCCTTGTTCTTTTAACAGATATGACGGCATTTGCTGATTCCATTAAAGAGATTATGATTACAATGGACCAGGTTCCATCTAATAGAGGGTATCCAGGGTCTCTGTATTCAGATTTAGCATCAAGGTATGAAAAGGCTGTTGATATTGATGGATCTGGATCTATTACACTGGCTTCGGTAACAACCATGCCAGGTGGAGACGTTACCCATCCTGTGCCTGATAATACAGGATATATTACTGAGGGGCAGTTTTATTTGCACGATGGTCGAATTGATCCATTCGGATCTCTTTCTAGATTAAAACAACAGGTTATTGGCTCTGTTACTAGAAATGATCATGGCGACTTAGCAAATGGTTTGATTCGCTTATATGCAGAGTCTAAGAAGGCCAGAGAGAGAGAAAGTATGGGCTTTAAACTCTCAGCCTGGGATCAAAAGCTCCTAAGATACTCGCATCAATTTGAAGAAAAAATGATGGATCTAGAAGTAAACATTACTCTAGATGAAGCCTTAAATCTTGGTTGGCAGATGCTAGCTGATTGTTTTGAAAAAAGAGAAGTTGGAATTAAAGCTGAGCTGTTAGATCAGTACTGGCCATCTCAAACGCAGCCTGGGAAGTAAAGTGAGTCAGATAAAACTTACAAAAAATGAACTTCGAGATCAGCAATTTAAGCTTGGTCAACTTGAGAAGTATTTGCCTACTTTGCAGCTAAAAAAAGCGATGTTGCAACTAGAGGTAAACCATGAAGAACAGGCACTAGAAAAGCTTAATGCAAAGTTTCTTGCAAAGCTTGAGGAAGTGAAAGAGTTTGAGGCTCTGTTTATGGATAAAGATATTTCTTTTCTGCTTCAAGGGCTTCAAGTTAGAGAGGTAAAGACATCGATCGAAAATATTGCAGGAATTGATATTCCTGTATTTGAAGAGGCTATTTTTCATGATGCAAAATATTCTTACTTCTTTACTCCATATTGGTTTGATGATGCGCTAATTGAATTAAGAGAATTGATCACCATACAAAAACAAATGGAAGTGGTACGTAAGAGAAAAGAGCGCTTAGAAAAAGAACTTCGGCAAGTCTCTATTCGGGTCAATCTTTTTGAAAAAGTACTTATACCTCGAACTATTGGTCATATCAAAAAGATTCGAGTATTTTTGAGTGATCAGCAACTTTCATCCGTTGCGCAGGCAAAAGCTGCTAAGAAGAAAATTCAAGAACGAAAAAAACAGCATGATAAGAAGGCTTTGGCATGATCATTGATGTAGAAAAATATCTTTTTTTAGGTGTTAAAAAAGATTTAAATGCCTTTTTTGCAACCGCGCAAAAAATGGGATTTATTGAATTCATTCCGAAATCAAAGAAAAAGAGTGTTGACTACCCACAAGCAACTTTAGATATTATATCTGCAATCAAAATCTTAAAAAGGCAACCAAGTCTTGAAACATATCCTCCCCTAGAAGATGTAGACCTTTCAGCTCTATGTGCAACGATCATTAGCAAAAGCGCAGAAATCGAAAAACTTGAAGAGGAAATGAAATTTGTAAAGTCGGAAATTTCTCGTATTAAACCGCTCGGGAATTTTTCTTTGTCCCAAATTGAAGATATTGAAAAAGGGGGCAAGAAAGTTGTTCAATTTTTTTGTATCAAAACAGCAAAAGCAAATAAAATTCCCGTTTCTAATGATTTGATTTATCTTGCAACCGATTTTGATTTGGACTACTTCATAAGTATTGCAGATCAAAAAATGAAGTATAAAGGAATGCTTGAGATGCGTTTCGAATGCTCTCTATCCGATTTAAAAAAACGAAAAATAGAAATAGCAGAAAATATTCATAGCAATCATGAATATCTAGTATCACATGCAAATTACCAGAGCAAGCTGCAAGCTTTTTTGAAAGAGAGTTTGGATGTAACGCATTTAGTACTTGCAAAGTCAGAGGTAAATCATCCTCTAAAAGAGACGCTTTTCTCAATTGAGGCATGGGTGCCAAGTAATAAAAAAAATAAGCTTAAAAAATTGCTCCAAGATTTTGCAGTTTGTTGTGAACAAATTGCAATCGAGAATGATGACAGAGTCCCGACGTACATGGAAAACAAGGGCTTTGATAAATTAGGCGAGGACTTAGTGCATATCTATGACACACCGAGTCCTAAAGATAAAGACCCCTCTCCGTTTGTTTTGTGGGCCTTTGTTGTTTTTTATGCGATGATTATTTCTGATGCTGGTTATGGAATTATATATCTTGGTCTAGCATTATTTTTAAAATGGAAATTCCCAAATGTCGGAGCATCAATCAAAAGGCTCCTTAAAATTTTCACTATGTTAGCATGTAGCATTGTTCTATGGGGAGTTGTAACGGGATCCTATTTTGGGATTGACCTGCTTCCAGATAACTTTTTAAGCAGAGCTTCTTTTTTAAGTTATCTTTCTGAGAAAAAAGCTGCTTATCATATGAAAGAAAAGGATGATGTCTACGAATATTGGGTTGAAAAATACCCAGAGTTAAAAGAAGTTTCGCAGCCAGATGTTTTTCTTGAAAAAGGATACTCTATGAAAGAGGGTCGAAGAGATTACGAAATCATCAATGAGTTCAAAGATAATATCTTAATTGAAGTCTCGTTAATGGTTGGTATTTTACATCTATCTATTTCACTCCTAAGGTTCTTTTTTAGGTCCTATTCAAATATTGGATGGGTACTATTCCTAGCGGGAGGCTACCTCTTTTTCCCATCGATGCTTGATGCTACATCCATAATTAATTTTACTGGGCTAATACGAAAAGCTACAGCGCATGAATTTGGAGTGCAGCTTTTATTTGGAGGTATAGGTCTTGCCATGCTTCTTGCCATTATTCAAAACAAATTAAAAGGCATTGCAGAACTTACTAGACTCATTGAAATTTTTGCAGATGTGTTATCCTATTTGCGTCTCTATGCACTTGGACTTGCCGGTATGATTTTAGCATCTACTTTTAATGGTATTGGAGCAAATGTTGGGTTTGCTGCAGGCTTTTTTATCTTACTTCTCGGTCATGGCATCAATATTGTCATCGGCGCTATGGGAGGCATTATTCACGGACTTCGTCTTAACTTTATTGAATGGTATCACTACTCCTTTGAAGGAGGCGGAAAAGTCTTTAACCCCCTTAAATTATTAAAAACATCATCCAAATAAAGATGAGGAGAATGAAATGAACTTTGATATGATTGGACCTGCCATTGTACTTGGCCTAGGTTGTCTTGGAAGCGCAATTGGTTGCGGTATAGCTGGAATGGCGTCACATGGCGTGATGAGTAGAGTTGATGAAAACCATGGTAAATTTATTGGTATGTCAGCACTTCCATCTTCACAAGCGATTTATGCGTTTGTGCTAATGCTACTTATGAGTAATAGCATTAAGGCAAAAACACTTACTGCTGCATCTGGAATTGGTATTGGAGTATCTGTAGGCTTAGCCATTATGATATCTGCGATTTATCAAGGCATGTGCGCTGCAACAGGTATTCAAGCATCTGCTAAACAGCCAGCAGTATATGGTAAATGTTTTGCAGCTCTTGGAATTGTGGAGTCGTTTTCACTTTTTGCCTTTGTATTTGCATTACTTCTTATATAATTTAGAGTGTGAGTGTCTAGACACTCACACATATACCAATATCAGCATACCAGGATGTTATGAAAAATAGTTCTTTAAAGATTGGAAATATCGTTGTTAAGCCAGGGGAGAAAGTAACCTTAGCTCTGCCAATGCCAGAGATATACACATGCGCTCCGATTTATATTCCTATCCATGTAATTCAAGGAAAAAAGGCTGGGCCTACATTACTTATTTGTGGATCGATGCATGGAGATGAAGTGAATGGAATAGCAATTACGCAGAAGTTATTAAAGCTAAGCCTTCTAAAATCCATTAAAGGTACACTCATTGTCATTCCAACGATAAATATTTATGGGATGATGACACTTTCTAGAAACCTTCCAGATAGACGAGATATTGAAAGTAGCTTTCCAGGGTCAGAAACAGGTTCTTTTGCTTCTAGGCTTGCTCATTTGCTAACTAAAGAAATCTTTGATCAGATTACTCATTGTATTGATTTACATACAGGTGAGCCTCATATTTCTAAATTTTCACAGATAAAAACATCTCTTCAATCTAAGGATGCAGAGAAATTAGCTCTAGATTTTCAAGCCCCAGTAATAGTACATACTGATTCGGAAGAAGGGCTTCTTTGGCTAATGAAGGATCGTTCAATACCAACTATTATTTTTGAGACAGGCCAAGCTCTCAGGTTAGATCAGAGCGGGGTAAAAATTGGAGTTCAGGGAATAATACGTGTGATGAGAAATCTTGAGATGTTACCAATCTCTCCAAAAAAACCTAAAATAAGAGCGCCAATTAAAGTGGATTCAAGGCTTTGGGTTAGATCCTCATCCTCTGGTCTTAGTGAGATTTTTCCTAAAATTGGAAGTTTTGTGACAAAGGACTCTGTAGTTGCTACGATTTCAGATCCATTTGGATCTGAAAAAAAGGAAATTGTTAAAGCGCCTTTTAGTGGAATTATTATTTCAGTTAATAACCTTCCAATCTTAAATGAAGGTGAACCCATTGTCGAGATAGCTGAAGAAAAAGAGCATGCTGTTAAAACAATGCATGAATGGATAAAAGATAAAAAAGATGATGTCATTCAATGAAGAAAAAAGAATTTTCACTCTATAGCCTATTTATTTGGTTTCTTGCGATTTCCTTTTATTTCTACGAATTTTATCTTCGAATTTTTCCGGCTACAGTCTCTAAAAATATCATGGAGAGTCTACATCTTTCATTAGAAGAATTTGCAGCGTTGGGTTCCGCTTACTACATCAGCTATTCTATTATGCAACTGCCTGCTGGTATGCTTTTAGATCGCTTCAAATTTCGTATATTGATAGTTGGAGCTGTTTCTTTATGCGCAGGAGGAACCCTACTTTACTCTATTTCTGATAGTTTTTACTTAGCATATTTCAGTAGATTAATAATTGGAATTGGATCGTCATTTGGTTTTGTTGGACTAATGATTGTGACTTTAAGTTGGTTCAAACCTAAGTATTTTGCATTTCTTCTAGGATGTGGCCAATTTGTAGGAGCAATTGGACCTCTATTTGCAGGTGGACCAACAATTTATCTTTTAAAAAAAGCAAATGAGGATTGGAGATTACTGTTTGTCTGGGTCGCTATATTTGGTTTTGTATTAACAGTTTTAATTGGAATGTTTCTGAAAGAGAAGCCTCTTCCTAAAGGAAAGATTAAATTTATCAATCACCAAAGAAGTTTAATAAAAGATATCAAGGGACTACTGAAGAAAAAAGAAGTTTGGTTGACTCTTACTTACGCTGGAACAGTATATGTAAGTCTTCCAATTTTAGGGGCATATTGGGGAGTGAGCTATTTAGAATCAAAAGGAATTGAGAGGGGAGCATCTGCAACCATAATTTCGATGATTTGGATTGGACTTGCGATAGGTGGTCCACTATTTGGAAAATTGTCTGATTATTATCGTATTCGAAAACCCTTTATTGTTTTTTCAGGTGCAGTTGGTGTACTTGTTTCTCCATTTATTATTTTTAGCTCTTCTATTAATCCCTACTTCTTAGGCAGCCTATTTTTTTTAATCGGAATCGCAGGTTCAGGTCAAAATCTTTCCTTTGCAATAATGACTGAAAATACTACAAAAGCTCTATCAGGGACTGCCCTTGGTTTAAATAACATGGGAATTATGGGAATTGCAGCCACCATTCCACTACTTGTGACGGCCTTAATCAGAACTAATGCTGTAGAGACATCTTACACAGTTAGTTCATATCAATCAGGTCTAATACTGATTCCAGTATGTTTTTTGATTTCTTTGCTCATCGCTTTGTTTGGAATTCGAGAGACATTTTGTCGAAATCAAAATGCAGTGCATCCAGTTAAAGTTCGTTAGCTGTATTTTCGTTTTTTTTTGATAAAAAATAATTTATCTAGTATTTCTAAATCATCTAAGATTTAAGAAGGCCACACATGCGAAAAGAAAAAGACTCCCTTGGAGAAGTAGAAGTTCCAGAAGATGCTTACTATGGAGCTCAAACACAAAGATCTCTTGATAATTTTCCAATTGGGTCTGAAAAAATCCCCCTTGATGTCATCCATTCATTCGGGTTTATCAAAAAAGCTGCAGCTATTGTGAATTGTGATCTTGGGGTTTTAGAAAGCTTTAAAAAAGACCTTATAGTCAAAGCCTGCGATGCACTAATATCTGGCAAGTTAGATTCTCATTTTCCTTTAAGTGTTTGGCAAACAGGTTCAGGTACCCAATCTAACATGAATGTTAACGAAGTAATTTCTAACTACGCTATTGAACTATCTGGAGGAAAGCTTGGATCTAAAGTTCCAATCCATCCAAATGATGATGTGAATTGCTCACAATCTTCAAATGATACATTTCCAACTGCGATGCATATCGCAGCATATCTTAAAATTGAAAAAGAATTATTACCATCGCTAACTCTTTTTGAAAATGAGCTTTCCAAAAAAGCGCAGGAATTCATGAAGATTGTAAAGATCGGAAGAACGCACATGATGGATGCAACGCCTTTAACACTTGGACAAGAGTTCTCAGGCTATGCTTCACAGATATCACATGGAATTCAAACTATTAAAAATGCCCTTAAACACTTAGCTGAAATTGCACTTGGTGGAACAGCTGTAGGAACTGGAATTAACACCCCCAAAGGTTACAGTGACAAAGTAGCTAAAAAAATTGCAGAATTAACTGGGGCGCCATTTATCTCAGCGCCGAATAAATTCGAGGCGTTAGCATCTTCTGATGCGATCGTAGAAATGAGCTCGGCTCTTCGAAGGGTAGCCTCATCTATGCATAAAATTGCAAATGATATTAGGCTTTTAACATCAGGCCCAAGATGCGGAATAGGGGAGATTCTTATACCAAGTAATGAGCCCGGATCTTCTATTATGCCGGGTAAAGTAAATCCAACTCAATCAGAGTCAATGACAATGGTTGCAATTCAAGTAATGGGAAATGACGCAGCAATTGGATTTGCAGGAGCGCAAGGACATTTCGAGTTAAATGTATATCGACCTCTTATGATTTATAACCTGCTTCAATCGATTCAACTACTCTCTGATAGTGGGACAAACTTTACAAAAAAATGTCTTACCGGAATTTTACCAAATGAAAAAAGGATCACACAAAACTTGTATAACTCTCTTATGCTTGCAACAGCTCTCAATCGAGAAATTGGATATGATAGCGCTTCTAAAATTGTAAAGCTTGCATACTCAAAGGACCTATCTTTAAAAGATGCTGCCATGGAGCTTAAGTTGATATCGAGTGAGAAATTTGATGAGATTGTTGACCCAACCAAAATGATAGAAATAGAGTAAGTAGGTTTTTAAGAACTCAATTCAATCTCTTCTGGGTCTAATTCCCAGCAGCTAGTTGTGTATTTTTTAAAATATTTTTTGTACCTAGATATTCTACAATATCCAAAGCATAAGTAAGAAGGAATCGTATAAATGGTATATAGATCTTCAAAGCTTTCAAAACTTCAAATGGTATCTCGAAAAGCACCCCTAGAAGTTGGAGAGGCTATCATAGGTAGCCTCCCACCAATGAAAGAATTTGTTCATACTCTGAGATCAGATAGTGGGAAGAAATTTGCAGGTCATATCCATAATAAGCCAAAAGCTTGACTCAAATTTTTATTTTGCAAAACCATATTATTCATGGGAAAGGGCTTAAATGAGCACACAAATGGATTGGTAAGACAATACTTCCCTAAAGGTAAAAAATTTAGTGAGATAACAGATGAAAAAATTCAAAAAGTAGAGGATATTCTTAACAAGAGACCCAGAAAAGAGTTAAAATATAGGACCGCGTTAGAGAGATTTGGTCATCTTTCAAAAAAATCTTATATTTGTTGACTTCAGAGTTGAAACGGTGAGATTAAATAGAGGAGATTCTGAAACAAGTCTGTGCCGAAATATCGGATAGATAAAAAAAATATTTTTTTGGAAACAGGAGCGGATGAAAATCATGCTCATTTCTTAGTACAATCAGTCTGAGTGTTCATAGAGGGGTATTCCTTGCACTTGGATATTGTCTGGGGTTGATACAAAAAGGGGTGTCTGAAGGATCATCGGAATTTTCAACATCACTAAGATCTTCATTAGCAATTCTCGCTAGAGCCGAAGATACTGAATCATCGTCAGATAATAATTCTCTATTCGTAGACCTAACTGTAAGTTTAGATTTTTTAGCACCATCATTTCTCGCTAGAGCCGAAGGTACTGAATCATAGTCAGATAATAACTCTCTATTCGTAGACCTAACTGTAAGTTTAGATTTTTTAGCACCATCATTAATTGATACAACTTTGGTTGTGCCCCGAGGAAGAACTAAAAGTCCATCTTCTTTCTTAACGTGATTGGGAGGGGAAATTCCACCGGGAATTGCTGGATCTTCACCAACAACTGATTGAGGATCCATACTTTCAGAGTCTGAATCTGAAGCATTATGAAATAGTTCAGTAATTCCCGCTGGAATTTTGGCTTCGGATGACGTTGAGACAGAAGGTGAATCTTTCGCTTCCCCTCGTGGCTCAACCGAAGTTGTATCAATTGAAGATTGTTCTAAAGAATCAAA
>JAJFMH010000006.1 GCA_021772245.1 Chlamydiota bacterium
TAAGTGCAAATACTCACCGTTTTTCTCCAACTGTTCAATTCCAGCTAGGACTGTCTTATCAGACATATATTTACAATGATAAGCAACATTTCTATGTTGGTCTAGGATATGAAAATAACTACTGGTGGAGACAAAACCAATTCATTCAAGTGGATGGTGTGTCTTCAAGAAGATACGAAAGAGTGTCTGAAGATATCGCAATGCATGGTATCACATTCGATGTTAAGTGGGATTTCTAATTCGTTAGAAAATACACTTACTCAAAAAAAAGCGAGTCATTTTATGATTCGCTTTTTTTTTGCTTGAAAAACTTCTCGAATAGAGTGCTAGAAAAAAACTTGATTATATAAAAAATAGGCTCTTAATAATTAAATTTTTTTTCTCACTTCTGCTTTTACTTTTCGATTGAAATCTAAACCGATGCATTTCTTTAGTAACTACTTCTACTGAGTGAAAAGAGCATCGCAAACAACCTTCTGGATGAAAGTTGATTCGGAGATTCAAAAAAGGAGCTCTTTAAAAAGCTATTTTCAAAAGTTAGTTTTTTTCTTCGGTCAAGAAATGTTCGAGCATTTTCTAAGAATTCTTTTTTTCATTTATACACTTTGCAAAAAGTGTTAAATACCTCTTTAAAATACATTGAGAGTGGTCTAGGGGTTTAGTTTTGTAGGCAATTAGATTTTTTATGATCTAACTGGAAGGCGTATTTTAAGAGAAAAATAATGAAGCAAACTTTTGCTTCGTTATTTTTTGTGTTTGCAAATAATAATTTAAATTGTACTTTGTGATTTCTATGTATAAAAAGACAAGACGCAAATTTTTTGCATGAGGAATATTATGAAAAAAAATCTCCTTTTGATCTCGAGTGTGATGTCAACTATATTTGCAAGCTCTCTAATCGCGGAAGCTGCAACTCTAGATGAACTCAATACTCAGATGGAAGATGTACGCAGTGAAACGCCAATTGGTTCATATGGCGCATACATGACAACAGCAAGACCTGAAGTGGATGTTTGCGGTGAAAAGATTTATTTTGCAATGGATGCAATTTATTGGAAAGCAGCAGTTGGAAGTACCGATTATGCATACAGTGCCAATAGTCCTTTTGCAACAAAACCCACAAAAGGAAGCAACAAAGATATAAGTTTTGGTTTTGATTGGGGTCTGAGAGTTGGCGCAGGGCTACATATCGATCATGGTGATTGGGATTTGAGTGGGCAGTATACATACTTTCAGTCAAATGCAAGAGATTCTTATACCGCAGGTACAAATAGTTCAGCTGTGCCTCTTAGGGCGTATCTTGGGATCACAGATGTTGTAACAGGTCGAGATTTTAAATTTTGTACTAAAACATATTCTCAGTTCTCACTTGATATGAATTCCGGAGAGGTCATACTGTCGAGAAATTATTACAACAGCTCTAAGCTTTCTTTCAATCCTCACTTTGGATTAAAAGGGGCTTGGATTAATTTAAATCAAGTTACGAAATACTCAGGTGGAGATACATCACCACCTCTTATTGGTGCAGGTCTTGGCGATGATAATGTAAAAGTATCAGATGCAAGTAGATTTGGAGGAATTGGACCAAAAGCTGGTTTTGATTCAAAGTGGTATTTAGATAATGGATTTAGTGTTTTTGGAAATATTGGGGCCAGTTTAATTTGGGGAAAAATGCATGTAAATCATAAAGAAAGGTTTTCCCACCCACCAGTCATTTTTGCAGATCACATCGAAGAAGGAAAAGTTGGAGTAACTTCCTCCAATAGTCAATTTGTTCCATACGCTGATATGCAGCTGGGACTTGTGTATGATACCTACATAAATAAAAAGCAGCAGCACTTAAGTATAAGCGCTGGGTATGACTTGCAATACTATTTCCGAATCAATCAAATGCTACTACCTGATGTGACGAAATTTATAGAGTATGGTTATGACAAGGCAGATCAAGACTTAAGCATGCATGGTCTTACAATTACTGCAAAACTTGACTTTTAAAGGAGTATTACAAAGGAAGAATTATGAATAAGAATTTTCTAAGAATTGCAGCTTGTACTGCAACGATTACTACGTCCTTTGCATTTGGAGCGGTCCCAAAGAGCTCGAGTGTTGAAAGTCTTGATGCGCAAATGAAGGATATAAGAACACAAACTCCAGTTGATACCTATGGCGCTACAATGAGAAATGCGGCTCCAAAAGTGGATGGGAGCGGGGTGTTTATCACAGCAGATGCCCTTTTTTGGAAAGCGCATGTAGGAGGAACAGATTATGCTTTTAGCGATAATCACCCAGCAGCTCTGCCTCCCAAAAAGGGGAACAATAAAGATATAAGTTTTGGTTGGGATTGGGGCCTTAGAGCTGGGATTGGTTTTAATACAAGCCATGGCGACTGGGATCTCTCAGCGGTATATACATATTTCAATGCTGACGGATCAGACAGCTACAATGCTGGTGTCAATAGCTCGGCTGTGCCTCTTAAATCTTCTTCGGTTATATCCACGGCAGCTGGGGACGGCGCTCTTCGAGATTTTGCTTATTGTAAGAAAGCGCACTCTCAGTTTGATTTTAATTTAAATTCCGTAGACCTGGAGCTGAAGCGAAGTTACTTCAATAGTAAGTCAGTTGCATTTACTCCACACATTGGCTTGAAAGGAGCTTGGCTTGATCTTGATCAAACTACTAGATATTCAGGTGGGGATAAAATCGATGTTGCTCCAACTGATGAAGTTCTTGGGCTTGAAGTGGATAATGTAAAAGTAAATGATGGGAATCGATTTTCAGGAATTGGACCAAGAGCTGGTTTTCATGGAAGAGCAACGCTTGGAAATGGATTTAGCGCATTTGGACAGTTTGCAGGAAGCTTTATTTGGGGGCAGTTCAACACAAGACACAAAGAAGTCTTTTCGGCAGATCCAGATAGATATAAGGTGTCTGTTTCTTCATCTATGAGTCAATTTACACCGAATGCTGACATGCAGCTAGGACTTGTATACGACACATATTTAAATAAGAAGCAACAGCACTTAACAATTAGTGCAGGTTATGATCTGCAATACTATTTTAGGGTCAGTCAATCCCTGTATCCCGATAAAGTAAGAAACGCTTTACTTGTATTTGCATATGATCGGCTAGCGCAAGATGTAAGTTTGCATGGGCTTACTTTAAGTGCAAAATTAGACTTTTAATAGAGGCATTATTTAGAGGAAAATTATGATTAAAAAAATTCTTTTTTCATCGGCAATATTGCCCCTAGTGTTATCAGGTTCAATATTTGCAGCGTATGGAAATTCAAAAACGTTAGAAGAAGTTACAACCAAAATGGATCAGGTTGGAACTGTTAATGTGTCAGATACATTTGGTACATATATGACAAATGCATCTCCAAATATAAATGGCGCAGATGTGTTTGTGCGCGCTGATGCACTTTATTGGAAAGCGTATGTCGCAGGAACTGACTACGCCTACAGTGATGATACATCGTTTGTAATAGCTCCTGTTAGTGGGAGAAACAAAGATGTTTCTTTTTCATTTGACTGGGGCTTGCGCGCTGGGCTTGGTATGAATTTTGATGAGTCAGGTTGGGATACATCCCTTACCTATACTTACTTTAATACCGGGGGCTCTCATAACTATACATCAGGCGCTGGGAATACTGCGATGCAGCTTCGAGCATATCCTGATATTACTGAACTTGAAACAAGTGATTCTTTTCAATTTTGTGAAAAAGCTTCTTCAAAGGTTGATTTCAATATCAACGCTTTTGATCTTGAGTTTGCGAGAAGTTATTACAATAGTTCTAAACTTTCCTTTCGGCCACATTTTGGTTTGAAGGGCGTGTGGATTGATTTAGACCAGGGTATTACATATGCTGGTGGTCAACAGTTTGGCGCCATTCTTGGCCTTGTTAATGAAAATGTTAAAGTAAGTGATGGAAATCGCTTCGGTGGAATTGGTCCAAGAGGAGGTGTTAACTCTAAATGGTATCTTACTAATGGGTTTAGTATCTTTGGAAATTTCGCGGGTAGTTTCATGTGGGGTAACTTAAAAGTGCAGCATAAGGAAAAGTACTCAAGAAATCCAGATAGAGACAAAGTAAGTATCACTGCAAATCTGAAGCAGTTTACTCCAAATTTAGATATGCAATTGGGACTTGTTTTTGATAAGTATTTAAATAATAACCAGCAACATTTATCCATTGCAGCAGGATTTGATGCGCAGTATTATTTTAGAGTAAATCAAATGCTCATTGTTGATCAGATGACATCATCTGATTACCCGTACTTTTCCTATAAAAGACCAGGAAAAGACGCGAGTTTGCATGGCTTAACACTGAGCGCTAAGCTTGATTTCTAAATAGAATTTTTATCTTTTTTCTACTAGGAGTAAAACAGTTTTGTTTTGCTCCTTTTTTTTGTTTTAAATAATATAACAAATAGTTTTGTTATATTATTAATATTTGATATACGTAAAACTATAAACTAAAATAGTTTGATATGTACAAGTTGCTGTTTACTAATTTTTTATTATTTAGTGCTCTTTTAAGTCCAATCTCGCTACTTGGTTTTTCTAGTAATATGGAAGAGCTAAAGAAAAGAGTAAACGACTTAGAGAAGAAGATGGATCAGATAGCTGCTGAGAACGCTGAAGAGACATATGGAATTAATGTGACAAGAGCAAGTCCTGATGTTTTTGGAAGAGGAATCTATTTTACAGCAGATCTATTGTTTTGGCATCCAAAAGTAGATAAAACCTCTTTTGCATATACGAATAATAATCCAGGCGTTGTAGCTCCTATAAAAGGAAGTAATAAATCAATTTCTTTTGGATGGGATATGGGATTTCGTTTTGGTGCAGGTTACAACATCAACCATGATGATTGGGATATCTATTTAACGTATACACAGTTTGAAGCAGCGAATACTAACGCAACGCATGCTGCAGGGCTCTCAACTGTAATTCCATTAAAGGGATCATTTATTACAAGTGATGGAGTTGAAAAAGCAAAAGCTGATTTTGCTTTTGATTATTACAGCTTTGATTTGTCATTAGGTAAATACTATTTCATTAGTTCAAGTTTAGCCCTCAGGCCATTTTTTGGTCTTAAAAACGCATGGGTTGATTTGGCGCAAAGAACAACTTACTCAGGGGGGGAGGCACTTGGTAACAATATGGAAAAGATTAAAGACAGCAGCAATTTTTGGGGCGCTGGGGCTTTAATGGGATTGAATTCGCTTTGGTTTTTATCAAAGCACATTCATCTCTTTAGCAATTTTTCCAATACGTTTCTATATGGATTATTCGATGTAGAACACAGAGAAAAACTTACGCCTAATCCAACGAATAAGATTAAAATTAAAGATGGATTTCATCGATTTGTTCCAATGGTTGAGTTTAGTTCAGGTGTGGCGTTTCGAACGTATCTAAATCGAAAGAAGAATCACATTGAGGTTAAGCTTGGCTATCAAGGGCAGTTCATGTGGGATATCAATCAGATGATGGAAGTCTATGAATATAATGCCATGCGTTACAGTTCTCAGAATGGAGACGCAAGTTTACATGGCGTAACTCTATCTGCAGTATTAGATTTTTAGACAGATTGTAATATTTTTTGCTTCTCATCAAGATCAGTTGTATAGAAAGCATTTTCAAAGTCGTATTCACGTATTAAGCAAATTGCATCTTCAAGTGTTTTTGCTTGGTTGATACCAATCCGAAGTTTTTTAGTACCTACGCCTTTTTTTAAATACCAACAAGCGACTCTACGAAGATCAATGAGTGCTCTACGATCATTTTGATAGGCAATAATAAAAGAGAGGTGCTTTAGGATAAGGTCTCTATACTCAGAACCTGTGAAACAAAAGGGATTTTCGCCTCTATCTACAGCTTCGATTTCTTTAGCAATCCATGGTTGACCAAGGGTGCCTCTAGAAATTAACACTCCATCACAATCTGTTTGTTCAAAAATTCTCTGCGCTGCATGTCCATCAAAGATATCCCCATTGCCGATTACCTTGATGCTTGTCGCCGCCTCCTTGCAGGCTTTGATGTGATCCCAGTTTGCAAAACCTTTGTATCTTTGCATGCGTGTTCGCCCATGAATTGTGATAGCTTTCGCTCCTGCTTGCTCCGCAATCTTGGTAATTTCAGCAGCGTTAATGTTGTCATCATCCCATCCAGCTCTAATTTTTACGGTTACAGGAATATCAGTGTTTTTCTGCATCAGGTAAAGAATTTCACCAATGAGATGGGGGTTTTTTAGCATACCAGAGCCGCTGCCATCTTTGGTGACCTTATCAACTGGGCATCCGCAATTTAAATCGAGAACATCGAACCCAAGATCTTCAATAATTTGTGCGCATGTCGATGCAAGTTCTGGTTTGCTTCCGCAGATTTGAGCGCCTGTTTTTACGCTTAGTTTAGCAAAGTCGAGCAATCTATAGGTGTGGGCATCATGACGCGCTAATGCGTCCATTTTGACCATCTCACAAAAGACAAGAGACGGATTAAAAAGAGCAGCCATTTGCCTAAACGGATGGTCGCTACATCCCGCTAATGGCGCATAAATAATATTGGACGGAAGAGTGAGATTTCCAAGCTTTAAAGGGACAATTCTTTTTTTCATTAGGCGATCAAATGCAACACAACTTTTTCTAAGATTCGAAAGGCGATAAAGGCAACAAGAGGGCTTAAATCAAGTACCCCGCCGATCGGTGGAATAAACCGTCTAAAAAGGTTTAAATAAGGATCAGTGTAATAGTATACAAAGCGCAAGATTTTATACCTAGAAAGGTTTGGAAACCAGGAGCTTATAACTCTAATAAAGAGCATTACAAAGTAAATATTAAAAAGGAGTTGAACAATACGTATTAACATAGCATCAAAGTATAGTAAAAGATCTGATTATGAGGAAGTGAATAGATTTAAGGATATGTAGAAAAAAAATTTTAGAAAAACTGAAAAAAGATATAGTACTGCTCAAAACACTTAAAGAGGCGTTGATGAAAAAATTTACTACTACTACTTTATTTATTTTTCTGATGTTTACTAGTTTGTTGCAGGCAAGAAAACCTAAAGTAATTCACTTGCATGTTGCAAAATCAGCTGGAACAACAGTCAAATCACTTCTGTTTAAAAAGTACAAGCAAAAGGAAATTTATCCGTACCGTTTTGGCAAAACTAAAGATGCAATGAAATTGCTTCCTGATATTTCTGAGCTATTAGTATCAGGACACTTTCCTATGAATTTTTTAGAAAAGAAAGTTCCCGATCTTGAAAATTATTTTTTATTTACTGTATTTAGAGATCCAGTGGAAAGAGTACTTTCTCACACAAGATATAAGACTCGTAATTTTCAAAGACGTGGGAAAATTTCAAGTGATAGAGAGATAAATCATAGACAACTTCCTGCGAATTATCTTTGTCGAATGATTGCATCGAATCCAGGTCTCAAAGGGAAAGAGCTTTTAACAAATTGTATTGAAAATCTAAAAAAATTTGATCTAATAATTTTTCAAGATGATCCCTATGAGTTTAGAGAAGGGATAGAATTGCTTTTCAAAACACTGGATTTTCGATTGCCAAGGAACATTCCAGTACAAAATAGTACAGAAAAAAAGCCTGTTTTACAAACACTGCGAGATGAAATTGCAGAAAGAAACTCACTTGATATTGCTTTGTACAAATATGCTAAAAAGCATTTTAGTTTAAAAAATACATCACTTTAGAAGTTGCGTAGAATTTTTTTGAATGCTAATTTCTCGGCAATAATTATTTCAAAAGAGGATCTTATGAGAAAGGTATTTTCATCTTGGAAGATGTTATCACTCTTCTTGACGCTTGCAACCACTGTAGCATTTTCGAATATCATTTATCTCGATGTTGATGGAAGAACTCCAAATGCTGCTTTGCATTCTATAGAAGATTGTATTCAAACCGATGAAATATATTTTCACAATTTTGGGAAGTTCCCAAAGTGGAAAAAGCTTTTGAAGAAGAATCAAAGCTTGGTTTGCGGTAATTTTCGTTTGGAAGGCCTTCCAAAAAAAACCAAACTGAAAAAGCCAATTCTCATTTTGATGGCTCTTGATCCCATTGAGAGGGCATTGACAATTGCCAAGCAAACAATCAATGAAAATGGAGAAAAAGGAATAAACCCTTTGCATCTAGAAGCAAACCCGATCTGTAAAATGCTTACTTCTAACCCTAAATTAAAGGGCACTGAGATGTTTCTAGATTGCATTCAAAACTGTAAAAAATTTGATCTGATTTTACTTCCCAATGAAAAAGACCTTTATCAAACAGCACTTGAGAAGCTTCGAAAAAAACTTTCGTTAAAGGAATCAGGTTCATTTTCAAATAAAACCTCAAGGCTTTTGAAAAATGAATCGTCTTCTGAGATGATTCAGAAGCTAAAGGAGAAAAATGAATTTGATATCGCTCTTTACCAGTACCTCAAAAAACATAGCGACGATTATTCGATTAAAAAGAGAGTGGTCTCGTCTAAAGCTTACAAAAATCTGCAAAAGCCCAAAAAGCATGTCCATTATACATTTGATATGCCTTTGATTGGAAAGGGATTTAGTGAAAGAAAATATAAAAAAACGGGTAGTTTTTATTATCGCTATATCAAAGAAAAAGCAGAGATGATGTTTTCGCTTAAGCCTGGTGAGCAGTATCGGTTGCTATTTAGAGCTAAAACTAAAAAAGAAAATGATTTCCCCAAGATTACTGTGTGTGGAAAAGCAGTCTATCCGAGAATGATAGAGAAAGGGAATTACTCTCTTTATCAACTCTATTTTAAAAAACATAAAAAAAGAAAAGAGGAAACAAAGCTTGTGTTTGAGACAAAAGGTGGGATCTTTTTAAAGGAGATTGATATTTCTCATGTATCTATTTGATAAAAATACATGGGCTGCATTTTTTGCTGTTTTTATTCATCAGATTGTTTAAGTTTCATCGAAATTTGATCCGCTAGAAATTTTTTTATGAAAAAAATCTATGTATATATTACTTGTCTGGTAGCTCTGTTTTCAACCTTAAATGGAGCAATTCACTTTTTACACATTCCGAAATGCGCAGGCACAACTCTTCGCTCTTTGCTGGAAAAAAATTTTCATGAAAATGATATTTACCCATTGCAGCGATTCTTTATCGAGAAGCATAACTACAGTGAAGCGCCGTTGATCGAACATGAATTTGTTGCAGGGCATTTCCCCTTCTGGTTTTTAAAAGAAAAAGATCCAAATTTCGAAGCATCATTTTTATTCACTGTATTCAGAGATCCAGTTGAAAGAGTACTTTCTCATGCAAGATATCGTCAAAAACATGGGTCTGATGCCTTTTTTGATCCCCTATCCATTATGCCTAATTGGATGTGCAAGATGCTTACCTCTGATCCGAATTTAAAAGGTCAAGAGCTATTAGAAGATTGCATTAGTAACTTGATTCACTTTGATTATATTTTATTTCAAGATGATCCGGAAAAGTTTGAATTAGGGATAAAACTCTTATTTAAAGCACTGCAATTCCCATATCTTGATAAAGATGTGCCGAGATTGAATCCTACAAAGAAAAATCAGGTTTCAGAAGAATTAATAGAAAAGCTAAAAGAGCTTAATTCCTTAGATATTGCGCTTTATCAGTTTGCGAAGAATCATTTTTTGTCCCAAAAAAAATATAGACCAAATCCAAGAAATGTAACTGCACAATCAGAAATTATTCATACTTTTGATATGCCTATGAATGGATACGGGTGGCATCGAAGAGAGAACTTAAGAACGGGTAAAGCGATTTACCAAAACATTCGTAATCAAAAAGGTGTAATTTATTTTTCTCTTGTACCTGGAAAAGATTATATCTTAACTTGCAACGCAAAAGTATTTAGGCCTGACATAAAGCTTTCATTAGAAATTAATGGATCTAAGCTAAAACTTAGAAAAGAAGGTAGAGGCGCATTTGTGAAATATCGAGCCTTTATTCCAAAAAAATTAATTACTCAAAATGAAACAGAAATTGTTTTTTGTACCAACAAACAATACTATGTACCAGATGTAAAACATGGATCGAATGATATGAGATACCTTTCTTGCGCTTTAAATAGATTGCAGATTTCTCCAAAAAGGTAATTCATGTATTTTAGATGTATTCTAACTATAATTGTATTGACAAGTCCTTCTCTTTTTTCAAAGATAATTTTTCTTCACATCCCTAAGTGCGCTGGAACATCTATACACAGCGTTTTAGAAAAGCATTTTGATCAGAGGGATATCTACCCACTTCGAAAGATGGAGAATTATATCCTTCCAGAGTTGGATGATGCTCCGATAGTTGAGCATGATTTTTGTTCGGGTCATTTTCCTATTTGGTTTTTAGAAGCCAAAGATCCATTGTTTAAGGATTCTTATTTATTCACAGTCATTCGAGATCCAGTGCAAAGAGTGCTTTCTCACTGCAGATTTATAGAAAAGCAAGATATCAATCGTATTGATATCAATCCTTTGCATCACCAAAGTAATTGGATCTGTAAAATGCTGACATCTGATCCTGATTTAGAGGGAGAGGAACTTTTAGAAAATTGTAAGAAAAACTTGGAAAAATTTGATTTTATTCTATTCCAGGACGATCCTATTACGTTTGAAAATGATGTGAAGTCATTATTCTCATGCTTGCAAATTCCATATTTTGAAAATCTAATTCCTAAAATAAACACAACCAAGCAGCAAACTTATTCTGAAAACCTAATTGCAGAAGTAACAGAATTAAATGCTTTGGATTGCGCCCTATATGCATATGCAAAAAAATTCTACAAAGGGAAAATGAGTACATCTATAGCTCCTTTTTGCTCCAAATTATCAAAAGTAGCCAAAACAAAAATTGTTCATACTTTTGATAAACCGATGCTTGGAGCAAGTTGGCATAGAAGAGAAAATGTAGATACTAATAATCCTATCTACCACAGGGAAATTGCATGAAGAAAAGATTTGACAGTAGAAAGATATTTTGAAATCTTTACCTCCTTTTAAAAGGAGGTTATAATGTCAGCTCAAAATATCATCAAAGAAACGTCAATCATGTGTAGTTTTTCCGTATTGCCAG
>JAJFMH010000051.1 GCA_021772245.1 Chlamydiota bacterium
ATGTGGCTTAGATAAATATCTTTTTACCAGTTCTGGATTCCAAATCCAGACAATCCACCCTTCTTTGTCCCGTGCTATTTTTCCTGATTCTAACAGGTAGTCAAAAATAACGCAAAAAGTCTGATAAATCATTTTTTTAGGCAGAGCTTCCCAAAGAGATTTTTTCTTATATTCTCCAGAGTTGTCTCTAATAAATTTTTCTACTCTTAAAATAGTATCTAATTGTGGATAGTGCAGGATATTCTTTGTTAACATTTCTTGTGTCATGGTTATACATACTTGTATAACTTATAAATCTTTCGGTAACTCGTGCCTAAAACCATCGGACAAGCAGCCAACCCTTCAAGTTTTCCAGAACGGATTAAACTTGAAGACTATGCTACTGTCTCATGTAGGGAGAGAGTGCCTGTCTCACACCTTTTTCAAGAAGTGAGACAGGCTGTCTGATGCCATGTGGCATTGACTTGGCTGTTTGCTTGACGCTCAGGTTCCTTCCCAGGATTGCCCTATCCTCCAAGCAAAATTGTCTCTCGAATTGGATTTAACGCTTTAAGCAACCATTCAATGCTAACAAACATCCCAAAACAAAGGTCAGAACCATGAACATCTAGCTCTTTCCGTTACTGACGATATTGACAATCCGGTTTGCAATTACCTCTGTCCTGTATCTTTTCTCCCCGTTTACCTCGAAGCTCTGGCTGGAAAATCTTCCCGTTAGCTCAAGGTAAACACCTTTGCCGCTTTCACAAAGAAAGCTTTGCACTTTCTCTGTCGGCTTGAACAAAACGCAGTCTATGAACTCGACTCTCTCCTTCTTTTCTTTCGAGTCATAACCATGCTTTGCTGCCAGACGGAAACGAAGAACTTTATTATTATCTCCGTTTACGACTGCATTCTTTGTCAGTCTTCCCGATACGATACATATATTCATGACGAATCCTTTCAATCATTCAGGTTACAGTTTTTTTGAAACAGTCCGAAACAAAAGTTTCGTTCTGCTATGACCTTAATTGTAAAAACAAATAAGGCGTATAATTAAACTATCCAAAAAGGTTAGTTTAAATTTGTTCATCAGGGGATGAGTATGAATTTTTATGAGCTTTCTTAAACAATTCTCGATGCAACAGGATCAAAGTATCAACGCATTCGTCAATCCCTCTCACTCTCTTGTTAATCTCTCGCAAACTGTAACGAACCTCATTCGTAATATTGTAAAATGATTTCGGGAACTTCTTTTCAGGCTTTCCAATTGAACTCATTGTGCCAAAACTAAAACAGAATATATTTAAATCTTTTCCAATATTTTGTTAGGAGAACTTCTGAATGAAGGAATTTACGAACTCTGTAAATCTCATTAACTCTCACCAAAGGCAAAAAAAATGCTTTACCAACGGTAAAACATCTTTTAAGACCTTCTATATCATTAAAATCTGCTAACACTCATATTTATTCTAACGTCTTAAAAATGAAGAATAAGAAATTCTCAATAATATTTTTCAATGAGATAAAAACTCCTTGCAGGTATCGAAACAGAATTTATTGTAATTGATCAATGGCTGCATAAACGCTAGCCACAATAAAACTGCCTTAAAAGAATGCCAAAAAAGAAAGAACAACATTTCGTTCCTCGCTTTTATCTAAAGAGATTCTCTCTCGATGAGAATAGAATCAATTTGCATATAATTGAAAAAAAGAAAACAATTCTATCTGGAAAGCTAAAGACACAATGTTCTAAAAATTATTTTTATGGTAAAAACCCTGTGATAGAAGACGCACTTAGTAAGTTGGAAAGTGATTCAAGTAATGTAATAAGAAAAATTGTAAATGAAAATAAAGTTCCAAAAAGATTCACTGTTGAGCATTTTACTTTATTCGCTTTTGTTCTTTTCCAACATTCAAGAACAAAAAATGCAAGTGAGCAAATTGAAGAAGGGACTGAAAAGTTTTTTGATCTTTTCTTAAAAGAGAAAATTTCGCAAGATAGTGATATACCTGTTGATGAGCTAGATAATTTAACATTGGGATATGAATTTCCTGCATTAGTTTCATTGGGACACGCAGCAATATATTTTCCAATATTTACTGACCTTCAAGTAAAGATTGTTCGAAATCATTCAGATATTGAATTTATTACAAGTGATAATCCGGTTGTTATTTACAATCAATATGCCTTTGGTAAAAAGGTAGGGAGCACAACAGGACTAGCTGTTAAAGGACTCCAGGTTTTTTATCCTATCGATCCCTTTACAATACTGGTCTTTTATGATCCAAAGATATATAAAGTAGCAACAAGAAAAAGTGATTTTACAATTACGAATAATAAAGACGATATTGATCAGATGAATACCTTGCAGTTTCTAAATGCTTTTGAAACTATTTATTTTCACTCATCTAAAATGAACTCTTACATCGAAAGTATGAATAATCATTATTCCTCAAAACGAAAAATAAATAAAGTTATCTTTAAAAACATCCCCCACATATCTGACAGGAAAAAAGAATTAATACATACGTATCGACCAGACATTCCCTACAAGATCAATCCAACTTTTATCAAATTTTTGAAAGGAAAACGAAATGAAGAATTCAAAAATCTTGGTGTAGAGTATAGACAACCAGAAATAGTTGAGCTCTATAACGTATTTTTTGAGGAAGTAAATATTGGAAATTACACTCATGGAGATTTTCATAAGTTCCTTAATGATCTTGAAAGCCGACAATCAATGCTTCTTAAATCCAGTAACTCTTAATCTTTTCTAATCCTCAAAAAATCTAAGCATGACAATTTTTCTTACAATCATCGCCGGTGTCTTTGTCTTTCTACTTGGACAATACTTTATGAAATTCATTATTGAACCAATACATGATCTTCGAAAAGAAATTGCCCAAACTTCATATTTATTAATATTTTATGCAAACAAATTATCTCAAGAAGTAGAGGACACTAACAAAATTAAAAGAAAGTTTCGTGAGAATGCCTGCAGGTTATTGCAGTTATCATATACTCCAGTGGCATATAACAAATTATACTGGCTCTTTGGTATGCCAAGTAAAAAGGAGATTCAGAAGACGATTCCAGAAATAATTGGTCTTTCGAATACAATAGGAGAAACAACTCCTTATGATCCGAAGAGTGAAAGATATAGATTAATTAAAAATAATCTCAAACTCCCTCTTTATGATAAGGAATAAAAATTAAATATTCTGCTTAGTCTAGCACCCAATCAACCACCCAGACACTCCGCAGCCCTTTCCCTCATTTTTGGAATCACGGTCAATTCAATTTAAAATATTTTTGAGGATTAATGTTCAATTGTCCAACCCATGTGCTGGTAGATTCCTTTAATCAAAGATAGCTTTCCTTCTCCCTCTTTAGTTAATTCCTCAATATTTTTCAAATTTATACAGTCAATCCTTGTTTCTTTTAAATATGCTTTTAGTTTTTCTATCTCTGTTTCCATCTAAGACTCCATAGTGTTAAATAAATCTTTAATGAAATATTAAATAGATTTGTATACTCCTAACAATTCAATTAAAAATATACTTTAGGAAAGTAATGTCCTTGTTTTAGAATTACTTTGCTAATTGAATCACTATTCTTTTCCCTTCCTCAGTGATAGAATAAAGCCTGCTTTTTCCGTTTCGTTTGGTTCCGACACATTTTATAAGAGCAATCTTTTCAAGCTCGTTCACAACTCTTACAATCACATTGGTTCCAACCGGGTAATGCTCTTTTAGTCTGTTTCTGATTTGAGGAATTGATATACCTTTTGATTCTGAAAAGCCTGATTTTACAAACTCGGTTAAAATCATTCTCCGAGACTTTCCCCGGACTACAAAGGAATACTTTTTCCAGTTTATTCTGATTGGGATGTTCTCCACCTTTCTACCAAATGCTTTGCAAGCTACCTTGCTCCCAAGTAGTGTAGGAAAATAAAGCTTTCCAGTGGATCGATGAGGATTAAGGCAATAAACCAATCTTTTCTTCTCAAACCCACGAAGCAACTGCATAACATCACATAGTCGAATATTTGAACTGATTTTTGTGGCCGCCTCA
>JAJFMH010000052.1 GCA_021772245.1 Chlamydiota bacterium
TTTTGAGCCACCAAACGATAATATGTTCGATGCATCCGACCTGCTTCAAGATCCGTATAGACACTGCTGTAGTGGTTGGTTATATTTTTGGGCAAGACAACTTTTAAGACCAGCCTCCTGCCGTACAACAGCGACGCTCCAGAGGCTTGCCAACTCCAATCCTCTTGGCACAATTCCGAGTGAAGGAATTGCGTCGCACCTAGCCCAAAGTCTAGGGCGCAAAGCGCAAACAAAGGACAATCGAGACTGAAAAGTCCGATGGCTCATGCGTATTCTAACACAGTGAATTGACAACTCGTTGCAGTGTGATACGCTGAAATAGTCTTAATATTTAATCCTACAAACTTGTTAAGGAGATCTTACATATGTCATAGTAATGTAACTCAGATGTCTTGTAATAATTGCAGGTTTAGGTTCATAATATAATTCAATATAATTTGACAATTTGAAAGTGTCTTCGTTCTCTATTATATTGTTGGGCGAAGAAAACAAGTGTTCATTAAATGTGAAAGGAGGTAAAATTGGCATTTCAAAGGCCACCGATTTCAATGCCACTTGACGTTCAAGAGATTCCTATACCTTCAAGATTCAGAAATAAGGAAATACTTGATAAATCTGGTCTAACCATTTTTTTATCACCTTATGATAAGCCTCTCAGTATTAAAGCTTATCATGATTCAGATTCTTCTTGGTTTATACTGGAATGTTTTTATCTAACTCCTGATGAAGATCGAAAACTCATGGTTTTTGAGGATGTTGATGTGGAGCTTGGAAAAAAGAGTGGCAAACTTTACAAATTGTTCTTTAAGGTGAAAGAAGATGATATCTCAGGGTCATATCTTCAGAATAAGATTTCTCATATTCTTGATTTAGTTTTGAAATCAATTAGTCAAGGTAAGAATCCCAATTCTCGCCAGGAGATCATTTTGAATTCATTGAAAGAATTCTTTGCCAGCGATCCTCATCTTTATACAACAGGGTGATTTTATAAAGCGCTCCTACTTTTAAGGAGCGCTTTTTCCTAATGTTCAGAAAATTTAAGATTTATGATTTAATTTCAATTTTTTTGACCGGGATACTTGGATCTTGGCCTTCGTTGACAAAATTAGCTGACAATGACCCAGCTTGGGATACCATCAAGACAATATTAAATAGTCTTACTGGATCTAAAGAATACATTCCAATATTCATTGCTATTCTTCTTGCCTTTATCCAAATTTACAAGATCTGGGCAATTAATATTCCCAAGCGAAAAACCCTCTATTTTTTGAAACACCTTCACCTTCGTTATTTTCCCTGCGACGGACGGTTAGAGCCTAATCCCGATTATCGAGTAACATTACTTGTTCCAAAATGGAGATTTTGTGGGCAATTTAAGTGGCCATTAATTCACCACAAATTGGTTGTTTATGCAAGAGCAGGTTTGCCAAAGAAAGTTAAAGCAACCTGGAGTATTACTGAATCCGAAAATCTAAATTTTGACGGAATATGTGGCTGGGTATGGGCTAGAGATAATAGTGCAAGACTGGATAATCTAGTAGATTATGATCATCCTTCGACGACTGATGATGAAAAAAAAGTGTACCAAAGCTTAACATTTGTTACTGAGCGAAAAATATCTTTGATCAAGTGGAAAGCAAGAAGTTTTCGAGCATCTTTAATCAGAGGTAAAGGCGATCAAAAAATTGCTGTATTAATGATGGAATCCAAAAATCCAACAGGCCTTTCAAATATAGACGAAGATGCTCTCATTCATGAGGCTGAGTCTTTTCAAAGTTTATTTTCTTCATGATGATAACGATGGTCTAGTTCTTCTATGTCTGAGCCATAGGGATAAATAGGTTTGTCAGTTGGGATTCGGCGAGCAGAAAACACTTCTAAGAAAATGGGATGTAAACAAAATTTTTCATAGGAGCTAACAACTAACTTATGGGGTACTGTATATTCAAACTCACCAACTATATATCGATCAGTTTCAGTTTTTACTCTTCCTACTGCCCCAATTTCAATTAAAATTCGGCGCAGAGAGAGATAAGATTCTAGATGAAGAGTACCTTTAACATGACGATTGTAAACTTGATGTAATTCACCATCATCAAATTGAATTGGGAGATGTGGTATTGTTGCTTCGCAAAGCTTATAAGCATTTGGATGCACGTATTTATAAGCGGACAAGATCTCTCTACAGATCACTTCTTCAGTTTCAAGAATTCCCTCAGTGATTGCTTTAGCACTGTATTGTCCGTGTTTCCGGAAATGGACTCTCGATTTTTGTCCTATAGCATTGAGATACATAATAAAATGCCTTGGCAAAAGCTGTGTATGTCTTAATATGTATGCAATAGTATTTTCTAGCTGACCAGCGCGATTTCTAATGACATTAGGCATAAGCTTATTCCAAAATGCATTGAGTCCAAACCGTGTAGTCAAATTATAACGATTTTGGTTTTCATAGAATGGAGACTTTTTTACCTCTAAATAGTTTAAGAATCTAAATGCTCCTAGCTTTATAAGCTCTCCAGCGTGCCATTGTATCATAAGTTTTCTTCTAAAGTCCTTATTTGGATTTGATGATAGGCTAAGAAAAATATGATAGAGCTCAGATGGTAGGCAGCACCTAATTCGGCAATTATTGTGCTTAGCCTCAAACTCTCCCTGACACTTCAACAGTCCTGAAATAGCTAATTGCATATTACCCTCCTCCAGGCGGAAATTCTCAAGTGTGTCAAGAAGAATTATTGGCTGTATGTCGTTTATCTCCAAATATTGACTAGCAGCTTCACGTGCTTCTGAAAAGGTTATTTGATTAAAAGGAATTTCTTCCATGATTTCAGAAATTACAGTTACTTTTTCAGAAATCATGTGTTCTTTTAATATACCGACCAATTGCTTCATCACGCTTACAGGGTTTCTGTTTCTTCGTCTGACAAGGCCAATTCCCTTTAAATAATCTTTCAAAAGTTCAAGGTAAGTGTCTTCATCAGGTCTGGTAGATAAAACTACAAAGACACAATGCCATAAAAGCATATTCCAAATTTCGGATATTTCTTCTACAAAGAGAAATTTTTCTCCTATTTCTTCTATAGATTCAACAACTTCTCGAAAGTATGTATGTGAAGGAATATCAATAATCATCTGGTATCCATCTTCTAATAAGGCGCTCTTTAGAAATGAAGTTTTACCTGCTCCTCTTCTGCCAATTATCATAGTTGGATTAAATCTCATTTCTTCATATATGCGATTGTGCTTATCAAACAATTGATCCATAACTTCTGGTTCAATCTCACTTGCGTCGATAGGGCCAAAAGGAGTGTCATGATTAAAATGACGATTTAGTAATTGATTCACCGCAACCTCTTTTTGTTTATGTATGATATCAGAAAGACCATACATTATATAAAATGTTCATGTCAACAAATCATGATGGTTTGAGATACGGAAAAACAAATTTCAACTGTTAAAGTGAACGCTTTATATGCTTATAGTAGGCATAAAAGATTTAAAGGTGTACTTGGATAGTATTCCCGAATCTTTTAAACAAGAAGGTGCTTTTTCATTCTATTAAAGTCATCTTTTGAACTTTTACATATTTAGAGTTTTGAAATAATGCCCCATTTCTTGTAGAAGTGGGGCAGCAGATTACTAAAATATCATCGATATTGCCCTTCTATTCAGGTAAATTTACACTTTACGTATTCATGAATGTTCCATAATTCTATTGACTCACTGAGGAAAGACTTGTCCACGGATTTCGCCAGCTCCGTTTTAGGTCGGTGTGGATATTGATATAAAGTTGCCCTGACAGCAGCGCCCCCACCTGATCTTCAGGAACGTCCCACGTGCCCTGTAGGAAACCGATGTTACCGCTGGGGCAACCCTTCCCGCCAAAGCTGGAGGGGGCGCACCACAGAGGGTTTGAACCACACCACCAGTTGCTCCAGCAGCGGCACTGTGAAAGTGCGCTAAGGTTGCGGGCCCGCCCAATCCACTGTAGGCAACGGCAACATTCACCCATGGCTAAAGCCGTGGAACTCTGATTCTCATTAGATTATGCTGCCCACTGAGTTTTTTGCGACACTACCTTATTTTGGTATCAAGAACAAAATAAGGTCAATTCAATATAAATACAAAAAGTAGAATTAATAAAAAGATGAATAAGAAAATAAGCCAATTTCTCGTCACAAGCAACCTTAAAATTCTACGTAAATTGGATTCTTTAATTTGCGTAGAGGGGAAATACCTGATGACATTTCCCATGGTTGTTTGTTGAGTAGCAGCGATAGCATTTTTGATTTCACTAATTAAATGGCGAATATCAGGGTTGTTGGGAGACTCTTCTAATAGGCTTTCCGTTTCGTATAAGAGTTTCTTTAGTGCAGTAGGCTGGTTTTGTGTAAAGAGTTTTTGACGCAACTCAGAGGTTTTTTCTTCAATAGATAACTGACCAAGAAGCGACCTTGAAACCATACATTTATTAATAAATTTGATCGTTTGAGTGTAAACTAAGTCTTTATTAGAGTAAGGACAACTAATTGAGTGATGGTTTTTATCAACTGGAATCGGCATAACATCTAAAATACCTGGGTCTGCGGAGGTAGCATTCACAACAAAAATACCTTTGGTTTTTTCTTTTTCAAAGAAAACTTTTGTTTTTACTCCAATTTCTTCAACGTTATTTCGATACCATTGATTTAGTTCTAATAAGCGAGGTTGATGGGCCTCCAAGTCTTCTACTGCAACAGTTGTGCGAAATAAAAACTTAAGATAGTTGATTATTAAAGCAACATCAGAGCCATTGTGAGGAGTAGACAAAAATACCACACCACATGTAGCATTTACAATATGTTTATATTCCTTTGTTAGACTAGCTGCATGCCTCAGCAATTGTTTTACGACTAAGCCCCCCATGCTATGTGTAATAAAGCAGATTGGCCTTTGGCCTAAGTCCATAGCATCCAAGCAGGCTAAAACATTGGCACCTCGATCAGGTAATGACATAGCATCACCCATCCATTTGGTTGACACACAATCATACTCCAATGTCCAAAGATTGAGGTCAGAGCGATCTTCTTTTAGCCACTTTATCCAAGTATCATTATCAAAACCCCATGTTTCAAATGGATGGCCGTCTAGACCATGCACGAAAACAATGTCTCCACTTTGATTTACTTTCGATGAAAAAATAGGATGCAAAATGCTCATTATTATTTATGTTGAGGCATAAACGAAAATTAAATACTTTGCAAGAATAATGATTTTATTCGAGCATGGCAAATTTTCACAAATAAAATTAATTGATAATTTTAGGGAAGTAGTTCTTTGGTTTAAAAAGGCATTTGAAAAGTTTGCTTTCAGTCACCTTATTACAGTTGTGTTAATACTAAATGACCGTCATTTATTACGGCGGTGACATAAGGCTTTATATCGCTTCCCAATAAGATGACATTCATAGGGAAGTCAAAATTAAGCTTTATTGGGAGAGAGTTTTGGGATCCTGGGAGATAGTTTTTTGGTATCCGAATAATGTAATCTTCGTTATCTTCCTCTATTCGAACTTGAGATTTAATTGGGAGCCAAAGATCTGCAATTTCACGATTAAAAGGGTTTGCAAATAACTTTCTGCCTTCCCTCTTGAATTTGCGAATTTCTTCAGTCCCAATTGTGATATATGGGGCACATTTGTAAAGTACACTCGGTGCAACTTCAGCAATTACTTCCCGTTCTCCATCAAGGAATCTCACCTCCATGTTTTGAGATGGCCTATATATAAGTGCACTACCGCCTACACAATCAACGACCTCCCAATCTGCTCCTTCGTAATCTAATCCAATCTCCTGGGCTACTGAAAATGGTAATGTTGTTAGATTTGCTCCTGTATCATATATTAGTCCTTCTAAGTTATGAGGAGATTGTTTTGCAGTAGGTAATTCAAAAACTATTTCTTGTTCTGAAAAAGTATTTTTGAAAATCACTCTGCCTGTTAACAATTTACCATCTGATTGATCAACACCAAGTTCGACATGACTCAATGCAATCACCCCTTAGTTACTTGCATGATTATATAAAAAATCAGGGCACTCGTTATTAGAGTACCCTGATTAATCGATCTAATAAAATGAAGTTGTGAAAATTCTACTAACGCAAGAGTAATTTTCTAGAATTTCTCAATGCTCTTAGTTGCCACTTCTGTTTTCGAAGTTCTGGATTATTTTTTAACAACGCGCTCGATTGTCTAACTACATCCTTGATTAAGCCGAATCCTACTATTACCATCCTACCATCAGGTAATATTCGATACTTAATCTCAAAATCTGGGTATTCATCTTCAGGGTAAAGCTTTTCGAAACCCTTGACGAATTTTTCAAAGGTGCTTTGATCCCAGATTATAGGCAACAGGTCTTCTCTTAATCGGGATTCAGTAAAATTTGGCATTTCCATCACCTTCGGTAACTCGTTAAATTCCAGTTCTTCAGATCTACACTTTCCTTTGATCTTAAGTTTCCAATCCGTGCTTAGTCCCATTATTTGGCCCCTCTCTCTCACCAGCGATAACCTTTTTCTCTTTTGAGGTTCATATTTGTCACTACAAAATTTTAGACTTCATGTCCCAGCATGGCTTTAATTAACAAAAGCATAATATATGTATTGCAATGACTTGCCACTTCTTTCTTTTTGAAAATAGCGTTTAAAAATCCCTGGAAAATCAAATATATGGTGAAGGTGTTTCGAAGAAGCAAGCTGAATGATATATTTAGAGAACTACGAAGTGATTTGTTTGCCCTCAAAATGTACTGTGGGCAATTCTTCCTAATTTTTCTATTTCTTACACTCAAGTAAACCTTCATTTCGGTTTCTTGAACTCTGAGAAGGAGTAAACTTTTCAATGACTCTCGGTAAATCATCGAAAGTTTACAGGAAGTTTGTAACAATAATATAGTCTGCTTGAGACTACATGTCAATAGTCATCACCTCGTTTCTTCTTTCATTATTACTTGAGAATTAGTCAAACTCAATGCATATAAGGTGAAATATGCATTAAAA
>JAJFMH010000053.1 GCA_021772245.1 Chlamydiota bacterium
ACTGAAACTAAAGACGATGATAATACTCAGCCATCTTCTTTCTCTACAGGAAATCAGGCGAACAATCGGGATGTACTGTCAGGAAAGAAAATCCTCCACGCTCCTTTTGAAATTGCTGGAAATATGAATAGGATTACTCAGTATCTAAGGTCGCACAATATAGACGCAACTTCTGCGAACTATTATGATTCTTGGTTAGAATATAAATGCGACATTAATTTGAATGTTAACAACCTTCCTGAAAGCGAACGCTTTAAAGCAATAGATAACTTTGCTAAAGATGCAATAGATAAATACGATATTTTTCATTTTCATTTCTCTCATTCTCTTTATCCCGACTTTAGAGACCTTGAAGAACTTAAACAGAGAGGCAAAAAGATCATCTTTTCATTCTGGGGAAGTGACGAATGTGGTGCTGAATGGATATATTATCAACAAGCCAGATTTCTAGGCTATAATCCTCCCAGACCATATTTCCTTGCCTTAAATCATTATCATGCCCATAAAATCATTAATCGATATGCAGACGTAATGTTTGGTACAAGAGGCATTCCAAGAGGTATTAGTGTGCCAAGTGCAATAGATAGTCTTGAGTGGAGCCTTGAAGAAAAAGATAGAATTCTTCAGAGAAAAAATATAAAAAAAAACCCGCAAAAGACTTATTTCCTTCATGCACCTTCGAATAACTGGAAAAAGGGTACCGCTCTTATTGTTAATTTACTTGAAGAATGCAAGAATGATGGAATGCCTATAGAAATTCTCTATGTTAATCAGGTTTTACCAGAAAAAGCAAAGCAGATCTATGCCTATGCTGACTTTGCTGTCGATCAGGTGGGGGTTGGTACTTTCGGTTTATTTGGGCTTGAAATGATGTGCTGGCGCATTCCGGTTTTAGTATATCAAACAGCTCTGTATGACAAAATCCGAAACGATCCGCCAGTAATTAAAATAACTAAGAAAACCTTTAAAGATCAAATAACAAAATGCATTGACATGAAGAGGCATAATGAGATTTTAGAATTTGGTAAAAAGGGACGTCAATGGGTTCTGCAAAATATGGATATGTCTACCGGGTTACCAAAATATTTGAAAACATATGTTGATTTGATTGAGAACAAACGAATACCTCACTTTATTAATAAAGCTTGGTTTGAACAAGAGCATTTGCTGCAAAGTGGATTTAAATCAGAATTCTATAGGTATATGATTGAAGAAAATATATTCAATGAAATAGGTGTTGAGATACCTGAATATGATAAGCGATTGTACGCTTAGCAACAGTATATCTTTAATCGGCCAAACAGCATTTGTGTGATAATAAAGTGAGAACGAAAATTAAGAGAAAAGAGGCTAGAGAAGCCCTTGATGAATGGTCTCCTAGCAAAAACTCTAAATTATACTGCAGTAAATGAATTTGCAATTATGCTCCTGAGACACAGCTATAAGGTTTTGAATCACTGTGATAATTGTATTCATGCGAGTAAACTCGAAAGTATTAATAATAAGATCAAAGTTATCAAGAGGAAAGCATATGGATGCCCAGGCGTACGGTACTTTACCTTGAAAGCATACAAGTTTTGGCAACTAATTGGAGAAGAGCCTAAATATAGCGATTGGCCAAAGGAGAGAATTCATAATTCCATTCTTCATGAAACTTGAGTTATTGTATATTTAATGGCGTCTGTCAATAATTTTGTGTAAACGATTCGCATTGTAATACGTTACATATTTCCTAACTATCCGACGCATGTCAATCATATTTATTGGAAAACATAAAGTTGTTGTCGCCCCAAGAGAGTACCGTGATGAGCTTGGCAGGGTCTTCAGTCACCGACTGGTTACCGACGTAAATATTGGTTCCTATCTACTGGTGGAATGAATCCTTGAACCCTCACAGTCTTGGCATCACTTAATTTGCCATATAGCTAAACCTTTACTAGCAGTTTTGATTTCAACCCTGTGTCTGGCATTGAAATGCCTTATGACGAGCGCAAGGAAACCGAGGCCTGGCCCTGCACTCTTCAAAACTGAACATTACGTGATGATGCTAAAGGCTGGTAACATGGAGCGGTACCAGTCAAAGGTTGCACTTGATTGTTGAATACAGGAAATGATATATTTTAGTGCTAGAGGCAAGAAATGATAGATAAAATAATAGGAATAATGTCAAAAACACTAGGTCTGACGGAAAATGAGATTGATGATGAATTGTCTCCAGAGACTTCGGCAGAGTGGGATTCCTTCAATCACGTATCTCTTGTTCTTGCTCTTGAAAATGCCTTCCACATAAAGTTTTCGTCCGACGAAATTGGTGGGCTCTTATGTCTGAAATCTATAATGGAAACGGTTAACAATAAAGTTAGGTGAAGAGAGTGACTATCTGCAAATTAGACAGTGTACTAATAAATGTTCCCTTGAGCAGTCCTTTACACCCAAAAGCTAATATGCCTTTCTTAAAAGGATACATTGCACAAAAAGGCTATGCTAGTAGAGTTTTTGATACAAACATTAGCTTTTTCCATTGGATGTTAAAGGGCCGTGAATTTGATATCCAAGACCAAAGTTACATAGACAATCCTGTTTCTCTGCTTGCCCTTTACAATCAAATAGAAGATTGGCTAGCAGAAGAGTGCAAAAAATATACTGGATTGAGAGTTGACTTGAGAACGATTGGCTTTGCGTACAACCGCACTTGTTTTAGTGAAATATTAAAAGCAATTAAAGATACTGACGCTAACCCGATGATCGCATTCTACAACCAATT
>JAJFMH010000054.1 GCA_021772245.1 Chlamydiota bacterium
AAGTTTTTTCTCAAATGTAGGGTCTTGTTTTTCCCAAGAAGATTGTGTATATGTTTTCGCCATAGTTTTTGACTCCTATCCAAAAATGCAAAAGCAGATCAGGGAAGTAAGCAAAAAATGTTACTTGCACCTATAAAAAAACTCTAGCAAGAAAAGGAATTCAAAAGCTATATCTAATTCAAAAATGAGAAAAAAACAGGAGCTCGTAGATGGCATTGCAATCAGACAAGTGGATACAGAAAATGGCAGAGGAAGAAGGCATGATTTCTCCATTTCAAAAAAACCAAGTAAAAGAAGTTGGCAATAAGAAAATAGTCAGTTATGGTCTCTCCAGCTACGGATATGATTTAAGAGTTTCAAACAAATTTAAGGTGTTTACCAATGTGTATAACTCAGTGGTAGATCCAAAAAATTTCAAAGACGACTCATTTGTGGATATTGAGGGAGATACTTGCATCATCCCTCCTAATTCGTTTGCCTTAGCTGTATCTGTAGAATACTTTAAGATCCCGAGTAACATACTTACATTATGTGTCGGGAAATCGACGTATGCAAGATGTGGAATTATTGTAAATGTTACCCCTTTTGAACCCGAGTGGGAAGGGTATGTAACACTTGAGATTTCGAATACTACGCCTCTTCCAGCGATCGTTTATTCTGGAGAAGGTCTCGCACAGATCCTCTTTTTTAAAGGAGAGCAGCAATGCGCAACAACGTATGCTGATAGGAAAGGAAAATACATGAAGCAAGAGGGAATTACGATTCCTGCAATTTAATTTAATAAAAACCCCAGTTAGTTTGATTTAATTTAAATTTATTGTTATTTATTAAATTAATATTAAAAAAAAGTTACGTAGTATGATTCAAGTAAAGAGCAATACGCGCCAAAAGTCACCACTGATTTACGGAAAGTATTGCCTCTTTTTATTCGTGCTTGGAGTGTCCTATCTTCTTTATTTTCAGTCGATTCAGAAAAAAAATGTGGCACTTGTAGAGTTGCAAACCAAACTTGAAAAACTTGAACAGCAAAAGGTAAAAGCACTTAGCCTGCAAGATAACTTGCAAGCAAAGCTCGCAAGTTTATATGAGCCAGAATTCATAAAACTAACTCTGATGGAAAAATTAGGTGTGGTGCCTGATGGGCAGATCAAGGTTCATTTTAGGTAACTTAAGACTCCTTTTATGGTCACATTAGTCATTATTCTTGTTTTATTACTTCTGGTTTCTGCGTTTTTATCAGCATCAGAAACTGCTGTGTTTTCTCTTTCTTCAATGAAGGTAAAAGATCTCAAGGAAAAAAAAGATCCAAGGGGTAATTTGGTAGCAAGGATGCTATCTCATCCCAAACAACTTATGGTCACGATTTTGATCATGAATGTTTTAATTAGCGTTCTTGTTCAAAATATTGTTTCAGGAATTTTTGGAACATTCTCGACGTATCTTTTGAATGTTGGAGTACCTTTAGCTCTGACACTTATAATTGGAGATGTGATACCTAAAACAATTGCTCTCTCTAAAAATTATGAAATTTCGCTCGCTATTGCACCTATTTTAAACGGTTTGCAAATTGCCTTGACACCCATTAGAGTCGTAATTACGAAGATCACCTCGTGGGTATCGAAAATTTCATTTTTTTATCTGAAAAAAGAAGCGGATATTTCACATGATGAACTCAAGCATGCTCTTCGGGCATCTAAGGAATTTGGAATTCTCAATGAAACGGAGGCGAAATTAGTCCGTGGCTTTTTAAACTTAGAAGATGACATTGTAAAGGAAATCATGAGACCAAGGGGAGAGGTTATTTATTATGATATCCATGAGCCTTTAGAAATACTTGTTGGTTATCTTGTAGATAAAGAGTGCACCCAAGTTCCTGTTTGTGATGGATCACTGGAGAAGGTGCTTGGAATTATGAATACAGGTATTTTTTTTATGCACCAAGAGCATATCCAGACACCGATGGACCTTCTTCCATTTTTAAAGAAATGTCATTTTATTCCCGAAGCCATGGTAGGTAAGAGTTTGCTCAGAAACTTCTATGAGAAAGAAGAAAATTTCATGTTTGTAATCGATGAGTATGGTTCAATTTCTGGTATAATTACCCTTGAGGATGTCGTTGAGGTAATTGTGGGGCAAATTGCTGATAAAAGAGATGAAAAAAGCCTGTATTCTCGCTCTGGAAATGATGTAATAATCTGTTCAGGTAAGCTAGAGCTACACGTAATTGAGGATCTATTTGATGTTCATATGGAAACTCCCAATAATATGGCAACAATTGGTGGGTATCTGACAGAACAAATGGGTGATATCCCTAAAAGTGGAGCAAAGCTTGTTACAGAGGATTTTTTATTTCATATTTTAGCTGCTGATCCAAAGAGAATACGAAGAGTCTATGTAAGGTATCTTCGAGGAAAGTCTGTTGAAGGTAAAGAGTAAGTTATATGTGGAAATACTACCTTGTTCTAACCCTATTATGTATCGCGATTCAGGCTCTTTTTTCTATGCTTGAAATGGCAGCTGTATCTTTTAACAAACTTCGTCTGCAATATTATGTTGGACTAAAGAAAAAAAGAGCCATATGGCTTAGCTCTCTACTTAAAAACCCAACAAGATTATTTGGTACAACTCTTATCTTTATCAATGCTGCTTTGCAATTTGGATCTGAATTCTCGAGAAGGTTTTATGATAGCCTCGGCTTAAATCCAGATTTAGCCCCTTTTACACAAGTCATCGTTGTACTTATTTTTGCAGAGCTTTCTCCTATGTTTGCTGCTAGAAGATACGCAGAAAATGTCATTATGCTTGGTGTCTGGATTCTTTATATATCATCAAAAATTATATATCCTCTCATATGGTTATTAGACTTAATTTGTAAGTTTATTCATTTGCTTCTGGGGGTAAAAACCCAGACCGGGCTTACTATTTCTCGAGAAGAACTTCAAAAAGCCATTGAGTCGAGAGATGATACGCAACATTTTGGGGAGCAAAAAGATTTCGATGTAATTCTATCTAATATTTTTACCCTAAAATCAAAGTCGGCAAAAGAGCTGATGGAACCTATCGAAAAAATGAAGTTAATTTCATCGAAGAGTTCGATTTCTGAGCTTCGAAAAATGATTGGTCTAGAATACATTCCTTTCTTACCTATCTACCATCGAGTGAGGTCTAATATTGTTGGAATTGCATATCCAAGAGATTTGATCAGACATGATAAGAGCTCGAATGTACATACGTATGCAAAATCTCCATGGTTCATTTCAGATAAAACACCATCACTACAACTTTTGAAAGATTTTCGAAGAAACAATCAAACACTTGCTGTTGTTTTAAACAGTGTGGGTGTGTCTGTTGGTATTCTTTCGCTTGATACTCTTATAGATGAAATCTTTGGTCAAAAGGATAATTGGCTTTCACTGGGAGATTCCTTTCCCAATGAGCATAAAGTCTTTTTAGATTGTAGCTTTCCAGCATCTACATTAATCAAAGATATCAATGATAAATTTCATTTGAATATTCAAGCGAATGATTCTCATTCTTTGGAAGATCTTATGGAAGAAAAACTTAATTCCAATCTTGAAGAGGGTATGAGCATTCGTATTGATCACCTTGAATTTACAGTAGAGTCTGTATCACTTCTTGGAGCAAAAAAAATAACTCTAAAAAGTATTTCGGATTAAAGTGATTGTAATTTTTTTACAATTGCTATGAGGGTCGTTGTTGCTATTTGTATTTCTTCTTCTGTCGTAAATCTAGATAGAGAAAAGCGGAGTGAAGACAACGCATGTTTTTTGCTATAGCCCATTCCAAGCAGAACTCTTGATGGCTCTAATGCGCCAGCAGAGCAGGCCGATCCCAGAGAGGCAGCTATTTCAGATTGATCCAAATACATTAAGAGCGTCTCTCCGCAAATACCTTCGAAGCAAATATTTGAAGTGTTACACACTCTCTTTCCTGTTCCATTGATCGAAATAGTGAGGGACTTATTTAGATTTGATTCAAAAAGATCCCTAAGATTTTTTATTTGCGATGTAATTGCATCTTGATTCTCTAGCTTCTCTATTGCTTTAGCAAGACCTAATATACCTGCAAGATTTTCTGTGCCTGCTCGTAGTTTTTGTTCTTGATTGCCACCAAAAAATAGGGGGGTAAGTTTTGCACTTGATTTAGCGAATACAAAACCTATGCCTTTAGGTCCATGAAATTTATGAGCTGAAAACCCCATGCCAGTTACACCAGCAGGAATAGAAAACTTTTCTTTTCCTAGTAAACCAACTCCATCCACAACAAGAGGAATTGAGTTTTTCTCTGCAAGGCCTGCAATTTTATTTAGGTCAATTTTCACTCCCGTTTCACTATTGACAGCTGTGAAAATAAGGAGCTTTGTGTCGGGGGTGATTTTTGACTGGATAGCTGATGGATCGGGAGCCCCGCTTTGATCTACGTCTATATATGAAATTGTAAAGCCATTAGCTTCTAAATGATTTAAAAGGTTGTTGCAACAGGCATGCTCTATTCTAGTAGTAAGAATAGTTCCTTGATCCATGTTCCCAAGGATACCTTCAATAAGAAGATGCATGCTTTCAGTACCAGAAGATGTAAAAATTATTTCAGATGGAAGAACATGTAAGAATTTAGCTATTTTTTCCCTTGCATTTCGCAGGAGCTTCTTTCCCACGCGACCAAAAAAATGGACACTCGAAGGGTTTAATGGGGGACCTTGGAACTCAATGAGCATCGCTTCAAGTACAGATTGATCAAGCTTTGTTGTAGCATTATTATCTAGGTAGATTTTCATGAAGTCTTAAGTAACTGCTATCATTACAACAGTAATATTGTCAGATCCTCCCCGAGATTTTGCGGCTTGAATAAGAAAATCAGTTGTTTTTTGCAGTGGTAAATTTTGTTTCAAA
>JAJFMH010000055.1 GCA_021772245.1 Chlamydiota bacterium
GCCAAAATTAATGATAGATGAAAAAAAGCCGCTTTCTTTAACAGAGTCAGTCACTCCATTTACATGGATTAAAATAGGTCGCACCGAAAAATTTTTACCTGCAGAAATTCGGAAGATTTTTTCTTCAACTTCAGTGATCACACTCATGCCTATTTTTTCTTTAGAAAATTTAATCTCACAGACAAACAGCGTATTGAATGTAGTTTGAATCATATAATCGATTTGACAGCCTAGATGCCGCTTTGTTTTTCTTTGAAAAAATGGATTTTCATTGATGATTTCAGATCTATTTATTTCTAGTTTTTGGAAGAGTTGTAACCGGTTACTTAGTACCAAATTTTCAAACTGCAAACCCATAATGGAATTCCACCCACTGGGCTTTATAATATTATCTCTTTCTATTAGTCCCTTTACAGGTTCGATGTATTTTAAATAGAATCTTAGGTAATTGTCCTTAAGACGGTACTTGCTTATTATGGATTCTTTTCCGGTATTTAGATTCCAAGTTTGATCTTTGGATACATATTCGTTTGTAACCAGATTATCAAGATATTGGCTTATCAATCCTCCCTTTTTCATACCAATGGCATTGGAAACTTCTTCTAAAGTTGCGCTCTTATTGGAAAGTGTTTTTAGAATGTTTTTATAGCTGTCTCCTCGATGGGTGAATAAATCATTAAAAATTCTATCAAATTCCTTAAAAAGAAGAGATTCTTTTTGAAAACACAACTTTTGAATATTTTTTTCAGAGGACCATTTGGGATGAATTTCTTCCAGATATCTAGGAACACCACCTGTAACTGCGAGCACTTTAAATTTTTCATATGGAGATAGGAACTTCTGAGTAGAATCCCAAAAGAGATTGCATTGAAAAAGTGGAAGCTCCTTTAAGGTCATATCTATCGAGATTCTTCCTAAAAAACCCGTACTGCTTATGATGTTTTTTTCTATCCAAGCAGACATTGAACCGCTTAGTACAAGGATTAATTTAGAATTATTTTTTAGATAAAGATCCCAAGTTGTTTTTAATTTTGATAAGAAAGCAGGGTCTTTCGATCCCATCCAATTAATTTCATCTAAAATAATAAGAACTCTTCCAGTTTTTGTTTGATCAGCAAGGTGCCACAGAAGATCCCCCCAGTCATCAAGTTTAGACAGACCAGGAATTCCAAACTGTCTATGCATTTGATTGCCAAAATCACTTTTTTGTATTTGAGATGTAATTTTTTGTGTTGGAGCAAGCCCACTGAAGGTATAACATTTACAATTTTTTATTGATTTCCCAAATTCTTGAATAAGTCTACTTTTACCAATTCTTCGTCTTCCTTTTATAACCACAAGGCTAGCGGATTGTTTGCCAAGTAAATCTTTTAATATGCAAAGTTCTTTTTCACGACCATAAAATGGAGTCATAAATACCTTTTAGTTAAGGGCTTGTTTATTTTACTTTATTGAGGCTAGATGTATAAGCTCTCTGAAAACTTATTGTATTATAATTTCGTGATACTTTTCAAGGTGTTAAAAAGCATCACAAAAATAGGTTTTTTCTGATTTCGTGATACTTTTTAGTTCTTCAAAAAGCATCACGAAAAATAGATTACAAGGATGTATTGGGGTTTTATGAATAGGAGGTTGGTTTTTTTGAAATTATACCCCTAAAAAAGCGCGCTGGTGAATCATTTTTTTTAAATAGATGTGGTAGTAAATCGCTTCTCATCGCCACCGAGCATACGGATAAGCTCTTTTTTTCTTTGGCTTTCATCGAGAAGCTCGATTGTTGTTTTGGTAACATCACTCTCAGTTTTTTTAGATACTTTAAGGTGATAGTCAGCCTCGCATGCCACTTGTGGAAAATGAGTAATGGCAAATACTTGTTGATTCGCGCCAAGCTTTTGAAGCATCTTTCCGATGATACTTGCAGTCTCACCTCCAATATTAGCATCGATCTCATCGAAGACAGTAGTGCAGACTTGCGCTTTTTCTGACATGAGTAGAGAGATTGCAAGAAGACATCTTGCGATTTCTCCACCACTCGCACTTTCTTTTAAGGAAAGAAAGGTAGAGCCCTTATTACTCGATAGAAAAAATTCGATTTTATCCATGCCTTGTGAAGATACTTGTTCTAAAAATTGCACTTGAAATTTGGCATGAGGCATATTTAGCATAGAAAGGTGAGATGAAACTTGGTTTTCAAATTGAGTAGCAGCTTTTTTTCTTTTATCTCGAAGCTTATAGCAAAGTGTTTCAAATTCCTGGTTGAGACTCATTAGTTCATTTTGATCCTGCTCTAAAGACTCTTCAATCAATTCAAGCTCATCAATTTTTGAGGAAATTTTTTGAGAAAGGGAATGAAGCTCATTAGATTCTAGATTGAATTTCTTTTTGAGATGGAAGATTTTAGAAAGTTCATTTTCTAAAAATTCCATTCTTGCTGGATCAAAATGCATGGAATGTAAATATCTAGAAAAAGAGTCTAAGGCATCATCAATGAGGTGTGAAGCTTCGAGAATTTGATTCGTAGCTGTTTTGAGCTTTGGATCGAATGAACTAATTGCATTTGATTTTTGTAAAAGTAAATTAAGCTGAGAGATAGGAGAGTGGTTTTCATCTTCACATAGCAATAAAATTTCATGGAGAGCGTTATAAACATGATGAAATGAGAGAGCTAATTCTTGCTCATTGATATACTCCAACTCTTTATCAAATTGTACTTCATCAAGCTCTTCGAGTTGATAGCGCAGGGTATCCAAGGTGGAGTCTTTTTTCTCTTTTTCTTCGAGTTTAATAGATAATTTTTTCTCTCTATTTTTGATCACAAAATAAAGATCTGAGACTCTTTGCTTATCTTCTTGCAAATTTCCAAATATATCTAAAAGATCTCTTTGGAAGTCAGTAGATAGAATTTCATGGGATTTTTTCTGTGATACAATTTTTAAAAGGCAAGTTCCAATCTTTTGTAAAAAGGAGCTTGGAACATGCACGGCATTTACAAATGCTTGGTTTTTTTTCTCTCTGTTAATTTCCCGTTTGATAATGAGATATTCATTTTTTTCAAAGGGGATTCCATATTCTTCAAGAATGTCTTCTATCTGAGGATTAGACTCAATATCAAAAAGAGCTTCTACTTTGGCGCTGGTTTGATTCTTTTGAATGACGCTTTCATCAGCCCTTTGTCCAAGGCAAAGTTGCAAAGCTTCAATTAGAATTGTTTTTCCAGCCCCTGTTTCCCCGGATAACACATTGAATCCTGAATCAAATGATATCGAAGCATGATCTATAATCGCTAGGTGAGAAACTGTTAACGAAATGAGCATTAGTATTTAAGAATCATTTCAGCTGTTTTGAAATGCAATTTTGCAACATCCTTAAGAACACCTTGACCTTCTATTGAAATCAAAGCACGTCCTGTTTTGACAACCTCATTTGAAGCCCCTTTGGGAAGGTTAAACTGATATTTTTTTCCCAGACTGTCGAGGCCTAGTAAAAATGCTTCTCTTGCAAGGATAGATGCACCAGCCACAATAACATCTTCTTCAGCTTTATGACGTTGCGTTAGATTCAAATTAAGGTTTTTATTTTTAAGAGCATCAGCAACTACATTTTCTGCTGCAAACTGATCAATAATAACATCGGGACATGATGTCTCTTTATGCAGGGATTCAATTGCTGTTGCATGTCCCCATGCAAGCATAGTATTTAGATTATTGAACTTTTCATAAAGCTCATTGTATTTTTGAGGATAGATGCGAATGATTTTGTGTGAAGGAATGGCAGTTCTAATTTTTTTTGCCATCATAAGGATTTTTCGATCAGCAAATACCTTACTGTCTTTGACTCCAATCTCAAGTAGCGTTTCTATTCCCTTATGATCGGCGTATAGGGCTGCAATGCAGAGTGGCCCAAAAAAGTCTCCTTTTCCAGCTTCATCTACTCCAATACGAGGAGACATATCAATATCAGCATTAGGATAAGAATAAGAAAAGTCTTTCAGAACTTTGGGTTCTAAATAATAAGTAATAAATTCATGTTTGTCTTTTCCTGCAACAGTAAGCTTACCCGTCCTATAAAGGGTAACAACTATTCCTGATTTTTTTGCTTGGAAAATTGTGTGAGGGGGAATGGAAAGTAAAAATCCTTTTTCAGCGAGATCTGCTCTTAGATTGCAAGCGAGATTTACATCAATATTGGTTACGAATACGGAAGATTGCATGTTGGTATCTATATTGTTTAAATTCTATCATTAAAAATAAGCGAGCAGCTGCTTATAAATTTTTATTTGCTGCTACTCTTTTACCATATCGGAATTTTATATCAAGTCAAAATTTATGAATTTTTATCTTTAGTGAAGATCCAAATTTGATGAAAAGATTCAATTGAAGATTTAGAAGTAACTTGTTAGTCTGTGGAAGTTATAGTGGTTGTTTTACGTGCTCTCTAGTAGAGTACTTTACATACGTTTTGGAAAGTACGTTCCAAGCGAGAGGTTATGGTGAAAAAGTATGAATGAAGATATCAAAAAAATCGGACTTGTTTTTAGAGGCAAGAGAGAAGAGATGAATCTCTCCTTAAAGGAGATTGAAATCTCTACTTCGATTCGCGCAAATTATCTAGAAGCTATTGAAAGTGGTCAGGTTGACAAGGTTCTCTCTTCAGTCTATGTTCAAGGATTTATTAGACAGTATGCCTCATTTTTGGGACTAGATATTGAAAAAATGATGAGAGAGCACCCGCTTGCTTTTAAGATTCCAAATCAAAAATATGATTTTGAATATGGTCTTGGAACTTTAGAGATGCGCGGTAGTTTAGGTGGTGGTGTAAAATGGCTACCTAATTTGATTTGGATGGGGGTGAGCGCAGTTGTTCTGTTTCTTGCTTGGTATTTTATGAAAGTACTTGGACTCATCTAACTTTTTGATTGGTTGATTATTAACCTACAATTTTATAAAACGACAAATTTAGATTCTCAAACCCTACAAGGGATAATATGGAAAAGCTCGGCGATTATGAAATCATAAGTCAAATAGGAAAAGGATCACTTGGTACAGCTTACGTTGCAGAGCATAGATATTTAAAGAAAAAATTTATTCTAAAAGTTTTTCCTGAAGAGTTTTCTTCAGATAAAAATTTCATTGCAAGGTTCGAAAAAGAAATCGCAGAATACGCTAAGCTTGATCATCCCCATATCGTAAAGGTTCATAATGTATCTCATTTTGATGGATATTATTTTTTAGTATCTGATTGTATTTTAGATCCATGCGATGAAATGACAAACCTTGCTCAGTACTTGACAAGGAATAAAAAAAGTTTATCAGAAAATGAGATTTTGGAAATTTTAACGCAAGTGGCTTCCGCTTTATCTTATGCACATAAACAGCAAATTGATGGTGTGCCTATTTCTCATAGGGGTCTAAAGCTTAACAATATTTTAATTGGAAAAGGTATGCGAGGGATTCATGTATATCTTTCTGATTTTGGATTGTCTAAAATTCTAGGTGAAGGAGCTCTTCTCACTAAGATGTATCAGACACTTGGTGATGTGCTTTCCATTAACGTGGGAAGTTCTCTGCAGGATAGATTTTTGACAGGGGATATTAACCATAGCAAACTTACCAAACTTCATATCTCGTTTTTGCAAAACTATGCTTTTTTGGCGCCAGAGCAAAAAATCTATCGGGAAAAGGGTGTTGCTAATTCATCAGATACTTTCGCCTTTGGTGTACTTGCATATTTTTTAATTATGCGGTGTTTTCCAGAAGGTTTTTTTCCACTTCCATCTAAATATGTACCTGATTACAGGTTAAACTGGGATATGTTAATTTATAAATGCATGCAGCCTAACCCATCTAAAAGACCTGTTTCATTGTCGCAACTTATAGAAGAGCTTGTTTCACCGAAAGTATATGTTCCAAATATTGAACAAAATTTAGAAAAGTGGAGTGATCCAGTTGAAGAAAGATCGTTTGAGCAGCATCAAGCTCCCGCTGAACCTATTTCTTCTACGAAAATTGACCCTACTCCAACTTTATCACAATCAGATTCTTATCCAATAGCTCCAACTGCTACATTAACTAAACCTGCTCTAGAAGCTGTATCAGATACCTCAGATTTACATTCCAGGGAAATGATTTCGCAGGTGAGTAAATTGATTAAAGAAAATGCACCTAAACCTAAAATCAAGCCGGCAGAAATAGCAAGGCCCATTTATGAGCAAGATCCGGCTGCATCATTTCATGTTGAATCAACTGTTGCCCCATACAGGCCTAAAGAAAAAGAAATCAAAGATGTTCTCCCTATAGACTCTGAAATGATTGTTATCAGTGGTGGAGAGTATTCCAGAGGAAGTAATGAAGGTCAGAGGGACGAAAGACCTTCACACAAAATAGTTTTGCCAAGTTTTGGTATTGATATCCATCCGGTGTCCAACGAGCAATTTGCATTGTTTTTAGAAGCTATGGGTGGTGAAAAGGACTCTAACAACCATGATATTATCAGATTAAAAGAATCACGCATTAAAAAAATTAGTGGTAAAATTAATATTGAATCAGGTTACTCTAAGCATCCAGTTGTAGGTGTGTCATGGTATGGGGCTATTGCATATGCAAAGTGGGTTGGTAAAAGATTGCCAACGGAGGCTGAATATGAAATTGCTGCAAGAGGATCACTTGAAAACGCAATCTACCCAACAGGGATTGATATTACAAGAGACCAAGCGAATTATTTTAGTGCCGATACTACTCCTGTAATGAGTTTCTCTCCCAATTCCTATGGCATTTACGACTTAGCTGGAAATGTTTATGAGTGGTGTCAAGACTGGTATGACTATAGCTATTATGAAGTCTCTATGCAAGAGCCTACAAATCCAAAGGGACCTCCTCAAGGAGTATACAGAGTTCTTAGAGGGGGATGCTGGAAGAGCCTAAAGCCAGATATGAGAATTACCCATAGACACAGAAATAGCCCTGGAACTATCAATAAAACATATGGATTCAGATGCGCTGCTGACGCGTCATAAATCTCGTGTTTTTTATCTCAGCTTTTTTTATTCTTTTATCTTACAGGGATAAAAGAATAAATTATCATGAAATTATTGCTTTCTAAGCCAAGGGGTTTCTGTGCTGGTGTTGTTCGAGCAATAGAAACCGTAGAAAAAGCGTTAGAGCTTTTTGGTGCTCCTATCTATGTGAAGCATGAAATTGTACACAATAAACATGTGGTATCAGATCTGAAGGAAAAAGGAGCTGTTTTTGTGGAAAATCTTGATGATGTTCCACAAGGTTCAAAAATAATTTATTCTGCTCATGGTATTTCTCCTGCTGTGAGAGAGCATGCTAAAAAAAGAAATTTATTTGAGATAGATGCATCTTGCGGTCTTGTAATCAGAGTTCACTCTGCCGCAAAGAGATTTGCTGCTAAAGGTTATCATATTATTCTTATCGGTCATAAGAACCATGTAGAGGTAATAGGTACTGCAGGGGAGGTTCCTGACCAAACCACAATTGTGGAATCTGCTAATGATGTTAAGTCCCTTTCATTTTCTGATGATCAAAAATTATTTTACCTCACGCAGACAACACTTAGTCTTGATGACGTAAAAGAAATTACAGATGCTCTTTGTAAAAAGTACCCCTCCATTGAGACTCTTCCTAGTTCATCCATTTGCTATGCAACTACAAATCGACAAATAGCTCTCAAAGAAATCACACCAATTGTAGACATGGTTTTAGTTGTGGGAGACCCAACAAGTTCTAATTCCAATCGGTTACGAGAAGTTGCAGAGAAAAGAAATATTCCAGCGTATCTGATAAATCACCCAAGTGAAATTCAAGACGGTTGGCTCAATGGTGTATCATCTATTGGGCTTACAGCAGGCGCATCTACGCCTGAAGCTGTTGTTCAGATGTGTATCGATCATCTGTTCTCTTTAGGGGTAGAAGAGATGGAAGAGGTGACATACAAGGAAGAAGATGTTTTTTTTCAGCTTCCTAAAGAAGTACTTGTATAACTATTTTTCTTGCCATCTGTAATCAAATTAAGATAAGATCAATGATAGATTTCAAGATAGAGTTAGAAATGGAAACGCAAAGTTTATTTTTTAAAAAGGCAGAAACAAAGAAAGATCCTTTCTTTGTAAGAAGTTTCTATTGCTCTATTTCATTCCATCCAAGCCATTAATTTAATCTAATAGCTCAGTTGTTTGTAAGTATGCAAATAAGAGCTTCGCTTTGATTTTTTAATGGACGGTTCTTATGAATTATTATGTTTTTTTATCAGCCCTTTTGGGGTTTAGTTTTATATATTATTTAATTGGAAAAAGATGCAAAGAGGACTCAAGTTCTGCTGACACTTTCTTTTTGTCGAAGAGAAATTTCGGGGTTTTTTCAATAACCTTAACTATTTTAGCAACGCAAATAGGTGGAGGGACACTCCTTGGAGGCTCTGATGAAGCATATAAAATAGGTTGGAGAGTACTTCTTTTTCCACTTGGTATGTCGATTGGACTCATTTTAATGGGCTGTGGATGGGGCTCGAAGCTTCGCAAATTAGAAATATCTACGATTGCAGAGGTTTTTGAAAAGTCATATGGAAGTTCCTCTTTACGTAAATTTTGCTCAATAATTTCATCAATAGCTTTATTCGGAATACTTATTGCTCAGGGAGTTGCAGCAAGAAAATTTTTTGCATCTCTTGGATTAGATTCTGAATACATTTTTTATCTGTTTTGGATTTTTGTAATTGCTTATACCGCGATGGGGGGGCTAAAAGCAGTAATTCAAACCGATGTCATTCAGATCCTGTTTATTCTAAGTATTCTACTTGGAATGTTTATCTATGTCCAAGCAACTGATGTTGTTAAGGTGCAGAATGTAGGCGAAGTTGTCTTTGATACAGGTGCAATGCCATCAATCTCACTTTTTCTAATGCCTCTTTTATTCATGCTTATGGGACAAGACATGGCGCAAAGATGCTTTTCAGCAAAAAATGGGAAGGTTGCCTCTATCTCTGCATGGATTGCTGGAATCAGTCTCTTTTTGGTGTGCTTAATTGCTGTATATTTTGGTGTGCTTCTTAAACAATCTGGAATAGTTCTTGCCAGTTCCAATGGAGCACTTATGACATTTGCAATGCAAACGATGAGTAAGGTATTTGTTTCTTTGATAGCATGCGCAATTGTAATGGCGATT
>JAJFMH010000056.1 GCA_021772245.1 Chlamydiota bacterium
CATAATATCAAAGATGAACGAACAGAGGATGATGTACTCTATGAAATATTGCTTAAATACGGTCTCGATCTTACATTACCGATTGAAGAACGCAAGATAGCAGATAAGACTGTCTATTCTATTGGATTGGGAGCACTTGTAATCTGCCTTGATTCTGAAATCACTATCGATGTGGTAGAAGGAATTGGCAAGCTCAAAGAGGAATTAAAGCCAGAAGTGATGCGTGTTGTCTTCAAGGATAATGGATTTAAGGATGATGTAATTAAGACAAATACTATACAGGCGTTGAAACAATACAGTATTGAAGATGTTAAAAGTTTATAACAAGGCAGATCATGAAATTCAAATTTAATCCAAATCTTCCTCATCAGGAACAGGCAATAGAATCCATTCTGTCTGTCTTTGAAGGGCAGGAAATATGTCAAACCAATTTTACTATGCCGAGTATTGATAATAGTAGTCAACAGAAATTGTTTTCTACTCAATCAGATTTGGGTATAGGAAATAGATTAGAACTACTTGATGAAGAAATACTTGAGAATATCCAAAAAATACAACTTAAGAATGGATTGAAACAAGCAAAAGCACTTGAATCAAAAAACTTCACTGTAGAGATGGAGACTGGTACTGGTAAAACTTACGTATATCTTCGTTCTATATTTGAGATGAATAAGCGATTTGGTTTTACTAAATTTATTATTGTAGTGCCTTCAATTGCTATTAAGGAAGGAGTGTATAAATCTTTACAAATTACTGAACAACACTTCAAAGAGCATTATGATAATATTCAATATGATTATTTTGTATATGATTCTACAGACTTAGGAGAAGTTAGAAGTTTTGCAACAAACGATGCAATCCAAATCATGGTAATCAATATAGATGCCTTCCGAAAGAGTTTTACAGACCCTGAAAAGGAAACAAAAGCTAATGTTATTCACCGTGCACAGGATAAAATGAGTGGTTTAAAACCAATCGAGTTTATTAAGGCAACAAATCCAATTGTTATCATTGACGAACCTCAAAGTGTTGATACAACCGCTAAATCCAAAGAAGCTATTGAATCACTCAATCCGTTATGTACCTTACGTTATTCAGCGACTCATAAGGACAAACACAACCTGATGTACAAGCTTGATTCCATTGATGCCTATGACCAAAAGCTTGTAAAACAAATTGAGGTTGCTTCAATTCAGGTAAAAGATGGGCACAATAAAGCGTATATTAAATTGCTAAGTGTTAATAACAAAAAGAGTCCTATTACGGCAAAAGTTGAAATTGATGCCCTTAAGAGCGGAAGGACAGTTAGGACAACAATGACAGTAAAAAGTGGGACAGACTTATTTGACAGGTCTGGTGGTAGAGATGTTTACGAAGGGTATGTGATTAATGATATTTATTGTGAAAAGGATAATGAATATATAGACTTTACCAGCAATTCAGATATTGTTTACTTGAATCAAACAGTAGGAGATGTCAATCAGGATGAGTACAAGAAATTACAGATTCGTAAGACTATTGAAGAACATCTTGAAAAAGAGTTAAAGCTAAGGTCTCAGGGTTTAAAAGTGCTTAGCCTCTTTTTTATAGATAAAGTTGCAAACTATCGTTTCTATGATGAGTCTGGAAATGCACAGAAAGGTAAATATGCATTAATTTTTGAAGAAGAGTATCAAAAAATTATAAAAAAACCAAAATACAAAACACTGTTTGAAGATGTAGATACAGAATCATTGGCAGAGGAGGTTCACAATGGATACTTTGCAATTGACAAGAAAAAGGACTCAAGCGGGCAGAATATCTTAAAAGAATCAACTGGTGAAGGAACAACAATTTCTGATGGAAGTGCATACAACTTGATTATGAAAGATAAGGAAAAACTACTTAGTTTTGAATCCAAATTAAAATTCATATTTTCACATTCTGCATTAAAAGAGGGATGGGATAATCCTAACGTGTTCCAGATTTGCACACTGAACGAAACATCATCGGTAATGAAAAAAAGACAGGAAATTGGACGAGGACTCCGTATTGCCGTCAATCAGGAAGGCGAAAGGGTTTTCGGTTTTGATGTAAACACGCTGACAGTTATGGCAAATGAGTCTTATGAAGACTTTGTAAGTCAACTCCAAAAAGAAATTGAAGATGAAGAAGGAATTAAATTTGGCGTAGTAGAAGATCATTCTTTTGCAAATATAGTAATTAAAAATGAAAAAGGAGAGGAAGAGTATCTGGGTGTTGAAACATCCGAGAAATTATGGTCACATCTTCTTGATAAGAATTATATTGATAAGAATGGAAAGATACAGGACCTCTTACGTAAGGACTTAAAAGACAATAAGGTAGAATTGCCAGTAGAGCTTAAGCCGTATTCAAACCAAATTACTGGTACATTAAAAAAGGTTGCTGGAAACTTAAACGTTAAAAATGCAGCTGATAAAGAAACTGTGAATCTTAACAAAGCTGTTTATTTAGGAGAAGAATTCAAACAACTTTGGGATAGAATTAAATACAAGACCACTTTTCGAGTAGAGTTTGATATCGATAAACTTATAGAAGCTTGTGCAAAACAAATCAATGAAAATCTAATTGTCGGAAAAACAAAATTCCACTATCAAAAGGGTTTAACGAAGATTGAACGTGGCGGTATTGCTGTAGAAGAAACACGCAAGACAACTCACGTATATGATGCTAAGGATTATGCACTTCCAGATATTGTTAGTTATCTTCAAAATGAAACTAACCTTACCAGACGTACTCTCGTTGCAATACTGACAAAGTGTAAACGATTAAATGACTTCAAGAATAATCCTCAGAAATTTATTGATGAAGTAAGTGCTATTATTAAACTAAAAATGAGACAGTTTATTGTTGATGGTATAAAATATCAAAAAATAGGAGAGGAACATTATTACGCACAAGGACTGTTTGAAAACATTGAGTTGGTTGGTTATCTAAATAAAAATATGCTAGAAAGCAAGAAATCAGTTTATGACCATGTAGTTTACGACTTTGGCGTAGAGCTGGAGTTTGCCAAAGCTTTTGAAATAAGTGATGATGTCAAGGTGTACGCAAAGCTACCAGGATGGTTTAAGATTGATACTCCTCTTGGCACTTATAATCCTGATTGGGCTGTTCTTGTGCAACAGGGAGATGAAGAAAAACTTTATTTTGTAGTCGAGACAAAAGACACTCTACTTACAGAAATGATGAATCGTCCAGCAGAACAGGCTAAAATTGATTGTGGTCGTGCTCATTTTAAAGCACTTGGTGAATCGGTAGGATTTACAGTTGCAAACAAATTTGATACTTTTATGGATAAGATTGTCGGATAGGTTAAGTGGATTCGTTAATTTCGTAGACGTATAAATACTCATAGCATTCAACTTATAATGGAAAAGAAACAATCACATCTTGAAATGATCCAAGGAGTCGTAAATAGATTATCTCATAATTCATTTCTACTCAAAGGTTGGAGTGTTGTATTAATATCTGCATTTTTTGCTCTTGCAGCAAATAACACAAAAGTATTTTTTATCTATCTGGCATTCTTTCCAGCCATATCCTTTTGGATTCTAGATGGCTACTTTTTGCATCAAGAAAGGCTTTTTCGGGCACTTTATAATCACGTTAGAGGATTAGAAGAAGAGCAAATAGACTTCTCAATGGATACTACAATTGTGAATAATGAAGTAGATACATGGGGTAGGATTGTCTTTTCAAAAACACTTCTGATATTTCACGGAACAGTTTTTGTTTCTATTTTAATCGTAATGTTAATAGTTAATTATCTAACGAATGGAGGAACATAAAATGGCACGAAGAGTATTCTTTAGTTTTAAATATAAAAATGATGTATCAAGGGCAATGGTTGTCAGAAAGAGTTGGGTTACCCAAGGAAAAGAATCAGCAGGCTTTATTGATTCAGCAGACTTTGAAGC
>JAJFMH010000057.1 GCA_021772245.1 Chlamydiota bacterium
GAGCTTCAAAAGGTAGAAGATCTTCTTAACAACAGACCTCGAAAAGTGTTAGAATTTAAGACACCGATAGAGGTCTTTGACCACCTTTCAAAAAAATCATATAACTGTGCACTTCAAACTTGAAACGGCGCGTATTAAAAGTTTCATTTTCAATTTTTCACCTAGCCCTATCTCCTCTCACTATTTTTTCTGTAGGATGTACATCTGTTACCCATGAAAACCTTTGCGTTTTTCCTTTAGCGTTTTTTTCATAATATTTTAAAAAATTCACTTTCAGATCAAAATTGGAGTCATTTAGGGGAACATCATTATACAAACGGTAATGGTGTAAAGTTCCAAACTCATCAATATACTCATATTCCAAAATTCCACTTAAATTTACCCACTCAAAGAGAAAGCCATGATCTCCTTCTTTAACTCCAATAATAAATTTCATAGAAAAAGAGATTTAAGAAGCTTTATATATGGAGCATTAGAAGCTAAACTATCTTCCACTATCATTATTTTTAAATGAAGATACTCTTTTTGCATTGCCTCTAGCAATCTTTTTGAAGCATTGCAAAAATCTTTTTAAAAGTAGGTCAGGGAGAATCAGGATCTAGATCATCTAATCTTTCTCTCATATGAGTATCGTGAGGTAATATGTTTACTTGAAACATTGATTTGAAATTTGCTTTTACAAAATCATTCTTCGCCTTTTTCTACTATTGCAATAAAGAAGGCCATTTAAGACCAAATACAGCAAAACATGACATTAAACAGTCGGTTAATGAAATAGCGGGAAAATTTCTTTAGTGGGAATCGCTGCTGAGCTTGCTAATTTCTTGCATTTTTGCGAATAGATCGGTACCTTGCAAATGGAGGTATTAGAGTTATGTTTACACGTTATATCTTACCCATCTTAGCTTTAGTTGGTGTTTGTTTTGGGATTTTCATGGTGTTTTATGGGAGGCAAAAACCTCCTACGCCTCCGATTGAATTTCCACCAGCAGTATCACCCTATAAACATGCTGTATCAGGCGCTGGCATTATCGAAGCAGCATCTGAGAATATTTCGATTGGAACATCATTTAATGATATAGTGACTGATGTTTACGTTAAAGCGGGCGATGTAGTGGAAGAGGGAACTCCTCTTTTTAAGATTGATACTCGAACATTTGATGCAGATTTAGAAGAAGCAATTAAAGCTCGTGATAGTGCAAAAGTAAACTTTGCAGATCAACAGCAGCAGTTTGAATTGTATTATAGTCTAAAAGATAAAGACGCTGTTTCTCAGAATGAATATAACCAAGTATTTTTTGCTTATGAAAAGGCTAAACAGGAGTTAGGAAAGAGAGAAGCTGCAATCGATGTTGCAAAGTCTTTTATAGAAAGAGCTACTGTAAGAGCTCCAATTAAGGGTGAAGTTCTCCAACTTAATATAAGGCTTGGACAAAATGTAGAGCTTAATCCATTTTCTAAGCAACCTTTGATCATTTTTGGGAACGTTGATCAATTTCACATCAGAGTAGATATTGATGAAGCGGATATTTGGAGAGTGCAAAAGTGCGCAAAAGCTACCGCTTTTGTAAGAGGAAATAGTTCGATTGCCATTCCACTAAACTTTGTGAGAATAGAGCCCTACGTTGTACCTAAAACATCTTTGACAGGTGATAATAGTGAAAGGGTAGATACAAGAGTTTTGCAAGTTCTTTTTTCTTTTGAAAGAGACTCGTACCCTGTCTATGTTGGGCAAATTTTAGATGTATATATGCAAGCACTTCCAGCAGATAAGAGGTACGATGAAGACGCCTTTGTATCTTAGCTTGCTTTTCTGTAGCTCTTGTATGGTTGGTCCAAAATATAGCGCTCCAACAAGCGATTCGCCTAAAAATTTCATGCATGAAGAAAAAGAAGTCACTACGCCCAAAAAGGTCGCTCATTTTTGGGAAACTTTTGAAGATCCAAAACTCTCATCACTCATCGAAAAAGCTATGAGTTCAAACTTTGATCTGCAAATAGCGTTAGAAAAAATACAAGAGACTAGAGCCTTCTATAATTTACAAATTGCAAACTTCTTTCCTGAAATTGATGCTAGCGCTCTTGCGACAAGGTCTCGTATTTCTCAAAATATGTTCGATGCGCCTTTTTTAGGTCCAGCTTATCAAAATTTTTATCAGCTAGGTTTTGATGCATCTTGGGAAATCGATGTCTTTGGAAAACTGCGACGGGAGAAAAGAAGCGCATTTGCCTTAATGAAGGCGCAGATTGATGAAATGCTGGATGTAAAACTAATTTTGGCATCAGAGATTTGTAAGGTGTATTTTGAGATTAGAGAACTGCAAAATCTTCTGTCTCTTTCCAAAGAAAGAGCAAGCACTCAAAAAGAGATCGTAACTTTAAGCCAAGATCTCTTTTTATCCGGATTGCAAAGTGATATTGAGCTAAATGTTGCCAAAGAGAAAGAGAAAACCCTTTTGCAAAGAATCTATGATTTAGAAATTACCTACCAAAAAAGTCTGTTTCGTTTAACCACACTTCTTGGCGAGCTGCCTGAAGAAAAGCTTTGTATAGATGAAGGGCAGGTACCGGTTGGCTATTTTCAAATGGGGGTTGAAATGCCATCAGAATTGCTTCGCAAAAGACCAGATATTCGAAAAGCAGAAGATCTATTTGAAAGCAAAGTTGAAGATGTCGGCTCTGCTGTTGCTGATTTTTTTCCTCGTTTTAATTTACTGGGATCTTTTGGTTATAGCTCGAATAAGGCTGAAAAGTGGTTTCAATCGGGCAGTAGAGGGTTTTCTATTGGACCTTCTATGAATTGGCCAATTTTAACTTTTGGAAGACTCAGATCTAATTTACAAGGGAAAAAATCAGTGCAAAGACAAGCGCTACTTGACTACGAAAAGAGCGTTATCGAGGCATTTGCAGATGTGGAAGGCGCTTTTGTTGCCTATTTTACATCCAAGAAAGCCTTGGATGAAAAAAAGGAAGAGCTTGCTTTTGTGAAGCGAGAAAAAGAGCTTTATTTGGATAAATTCATATCTGGTTTGGAGCGAAAACAAGTGTATTTATCTGCTTTGCAAAAGCAAGCTTTTGTCCAAGAAGAAGTCATTTCTTTCCAAAGATCTACTTCTCAAAATCTTGTAGCGCTTTATAAAGCTCTTGGAGGATCCGTGTGTACCGACTAGCGGTAAAGATGCTCGTTGGAGATAAGGCCAAATATATTGGGATTATCTTAGGCCTTAGCTTTTCTTCTTTTATCATAGTGCAACAAGCTGCCATTTTTATTGGGCTGATGACTCGCACCTTTGGATTTATTACAGATACCTCTCAAGTTGATATTTGGGTAATGGATGAGAAGGTACAATTTATTGATGACCTAAAGCCTTTAAAGGATACCGATCTGTATCGCATTAGAGGAATAGAGGGCGTTGAATTTGCAACGCCTCTTTATAAAGGCCTGATCAAAGCAAGGCTTTCTGATGGGACATTTCAACTCTGTAATGTAATTGGAATAGACGATGCTACTCTTATTGGAGGTCCACCTACAATGGCAGAGGGGAAACTCTCTGACTTGCGCAATGTAGATGCTATTGTTGTGAATAAAGTGGGAGCGGAGGGAAAACTTGCAAAAAGTTTGAATGGTCGAGATGGACCCAAAGATCCACTTCGCATTGGAGAAGTCATTGAACTTAATGACCATAGAGCATCTGTTGTTGGTATATGTGAGGTGTCTAGAACGTTCCAGTCGCAACCAGTTATTTATACAACCATTAATCGAGCCCTATCATTTGCTCCAAAAGAGCGTAAACTCGTCTCCTTTATTTTAGTGAAATCCAAACCTGGGGTAGATCCAAGTGTTGTTGTGAATCGAATCAAAAATTATACCAATTTGACAGCCTACACTTCCAGTGACTTTGAGCAACTAACAGTCGATTACTATATGAAAAACACAGGAATACCCATTAACTTTGGGATTGCAGTAATTCTTGGACTGATTATTGGCGCTGCAATTTCAGGGCAAACGTTTTACAATTTTATTTTGGATAACATTAGATACCTAGCTGTTTTCAAAGCAATGGGGGCGAATAATAAATTGTTATCTCTTATGACGATGCTACAGATTCTCTGGGTTGGGCTGATTGGATGGGGAATCGGTATTGGATTTGCATGTCTGTTTGGTTTTTTATCCAGGCATTCTGAGCTTTCTTTTCTACTTCCATGGCAATTACTTCTTTTCAGTTTTGGTTCCATGATTGCAATATGTTTGATATCTGTGACTGTTTGCCTTTTAAAAATTCGAAGAATAGAACCTGCCATTGTATTTAAGAGTTAATATGGACAAAATTATCGCATGTAAAAATATTCAAAAAAACTTTGGCGCAGGGGAGACGGTCGTACGCGCTCTTAAAGATGTTGATTTAGAAGTGGATTCCAAAGAGTTACTTATGCTTGTTGGGCCATCTGGATCTGGTAAAACGACCCTTCTTTCGATAATCGCAGGTATTTTAAATCAAGATGGAGGAGTTTGCTTGATTCAAGGCTCAGATATGAGTCAAATGGAAGAAAAACAAAGGATTGCTTTTCGTGGAGATAATATTGGTTTTGTTTTTCAATCTTTTAACTTGATACCGACTCTTACATCTGTAGAAAATGTTGCGGTCCCTCTTTTAATCAAGGGTGTCTCCCGCGAAGAGGCATACCAAATTGCACATGATCTTCTAACAAAGCTTGGTCTTGAGAGTAAATACAATCGATTCCCTAAAGAGCTCTCTGGTGGTGAAATGCAAAGAGTCTCCATTGCAAGAGGGTGTATCCATAAACCAAGTTTAATCTTATGTGATGAACCGACAAGTTTTTTAGATCAAGAAACAGGAACCAAAGTGATGGAGCTTTTAAAGAGCATACAAGAAGAAACTGGATGTACGCTTGTAATTGTGACCCATGACCCTAGAATCTTAAAATACGCTACAAGAATGGCAAAAATTGATGATGGAAAGATTCTTCCCTTTTTACTTGATGAATCAAAAGAGCAGTAGTACTCTTTTGATAAAAAGGAGCGCTAAATGGCATATGATGAAAATCTAGAAGATCGAATCGATGAAACAGACTTAAGTGAAACTCTCACAAAAAAGAAAATGTTTGGCGGCATAGCGTATTTATTAAATGGAAATATGTGTGTGGGTATTCATAAAGATTATTTAGTCCTTCGACTCAGCGTAGAAAAAGCATCAGAGCTAATGGAAAATCATCAATTCTTACCCTTTGATATTACAGGTAGCCCTATGAAAGGCTGGGTAATGATTGAAGGTTCTATGGTAGAAGATGACGCTGATTTAGAAACTTATTTGCAACAGGCAGTATCTTTTGTGGAAACTCTTCCTAAAAAAGTGAAGAAACCTAAGAAAA
>JAJFMH010000058.1 GCA_021772245.1 Chlamydiota bacterium
GCTATAAAAGTTCTCAATATTGCGATTGGAATAATTGCTCTTACAGCGCCAATTTATTTTGGTACAGCAACACTTAGTCTGACAACTGTAATTGCAGTTATAAGTGTTGGATCAATGATCTACAATGCACTTGAAACCAACAATCTTCTTCCTACCTTTGAAACTTCACAAGAAGCAATTGCATAATTTTTACTGAGAAAGGACTTTTTTAGTCCTTTCTCTTTTTTTCAAAAGGGCAGCAGCGAGCGCTGCAAGCTCTGATCTTTCCGTTTTTTCAAAATAGATATGCCCATAAATTGAATGCGCTTTAAACTTATTCACAACATATGTCATTGCATTGGAATCTTTGTCTAAGTAAGGGTTATCTATTTGAGATGGATCCCCTGTTAGGATTACTTTTGTTCCCTTGCCAGCTCTTGAAATAATTGTTTTTACTTCATGTGGAGATAAGTTCTGAGCTTCATCAATTATGATGTAAGTTTTAGAAAAAGATCTTCCACGAATGTAGGTTACAGCTTCCATTTCAATTTTATTACTATCAATGATGTAGCGCTTAGTTTCTTCTCCATCTCCATCAGGTGATGTTTCCTCACATAAGTATTCTAGATTATCGTAGATAGGCTGCATCCAATGAAGAATTTTTTCTTCTTTGGAGCCTGGTAAATATCCAATATCTTTACCAAGTGGCATGATGGGGCGTGTAATCAATATCTTTTTATAAATACCCTCATCAAAGACTTTTTTAAGCCCACAAGTAAGAGCGAGAAGTGTTTTACCAGTACCTGCCTGACCAATAAAACTTACCAGTTTGATATCATCGCGTAGTAGTAAATCCATTGCGCATCTTTGCTCATCATTGAGAGGCGTGAGTCCCCAAATATCTCTTTTAAGTCTTGGCAGAGGTTCTATTTGATTCGTATGAACATTGTACTTTCCAATTTGGGAAGATCCTTCTTTTGCATTTAGTAGAAAATATTCATTTGGTAGCGGCTTTTCTTTAAGATCTAAGGAAACATTCCCTTTAACCAAGAACTCATCAATTTCTTTTTTAGAAAGTGTCTGCTTTCTGATCCCTCGATATAAGTTTGCATACGACTCTTTTGCATTCTCATAATCTTCTGCTTTGATTCCAATTGACTCTGCTTTGACACGAAGTACTATATCTTTTGAAACAAGCACCACATTTTCATATTGCTCTTTCATCGAAAAACAAATATGTAAAATTTTGTTTCGAGCAGTTGTCAAAGATAATGGAAATTTTTTTTCAGATTTAATATCCATTAGGAGTTTAAAAAAGACGCCATCACCTAACTCCATTCCTTCATGGATATTGCCTCTTTGAGAAAGTGAGTCAATGAATCGCAGTACGAATCTCGCATTTTTTCCAAGCTCATCTGTATATCGCTTTAATTTATCTAGTTCCTCTAATGATGCTAGAGGCATAATGACATTGTTACCTGTAAATTTGAGTATTGCTTTTGGATCGTGCAATAAGACATTCGTATCAAGAACATAAGTCTTTCTTCCCATTTATCCTCCGAAAAGTTTGGAATAAGCTTTCTAATTTTCTTATAAACAGAATGAAAACATGAACTCAAGCTTGAAAGTATTTATTTTACAGGTTTTTCATAAACCCTTTATAAACAAGATAATAAACTCACCTTCAAGCACTCTGCTTTGCAGAGTGCTAATTCACTTGACCTATGGGTAAAAAAATGATATAATAGGGCTTATGTTAAAAGGTAAACAGTCTCGAAAGGTATCCTATGACAATCAATAAAAAAGTTCTAAGTCTTCCCCCCTATATCTCAACATCATGGAAAAACATTTCCTCGATAAGAGTAGAAAACGTGGATGGATTACAAGTACTAAAAATCTCACTCCGAGACGGGGCTATTATTGATATTCCAAATTTAGAAGCAAAAGCTCTCGAAGATATTTTTGATGCCCATGCTCAATTTATTGAAAATGAGTCTACTCTACCTAAAAAAAGTAAGCCTTTGCCGCAAGAATTTAGAAACCCATTTGAAATGGGCGGCGCTCTTGGTCTTCAAGACATGTCCAACTTAAATTTAGCTTTGCAACATGATCCAGCTCAATCTGGCGCCCCATCCCTTCCACAAGATATGATTACAAAAATTTCTTCTGTAATTACTTCTATGGGAATGAAAGATGAAGTAAAAAACATGCCAAAAGCTGAGCCTCATTGCAATTGTCCCTATTGCCAAATCGCTCGAGCAATTCAAGGTGACCCAAAACCATCTATAGAAGAAGTTATCGAGGAAGAAGAAGTCTCCGATGAAGATCTTCGTTTTCGGGATTGGGACATTGAAAAAACGGGTGAGAACCTCTATAATGTTACAAATCCTTTCAATAATGATGAACATTATCAGGTGTTTTTAGGAAGCCCTGTTGGATGTACTTGTGGCCAAAAAAACTGCGAACATATTCGATCTGTTCTCAATAGTTAGGCCTTTTTGTAACACTTCTTTTTTGCATAGAAAAAACCATAGCGCAAAAATGATCAACCTCCTAGAATGACGTTATTTACAGCTAATTTTGTCATGCTCTAGTGTAGAGCAGTTTTCTGAAGGAGGAAAATTCACTATGTACAAATCACTTTCGTTTATACTTCCTATGTGCCTCGCACTCTCAACTACTGCTTTTGCAGAAGCTGAATCTCATATCGAGTCTCCAGCAACTAAGAAAGTTGTAAGTAGATCTACAAATGCCTTTACAGGAAGAGTTACTGGAAAAAATGTTCGAATGAGAGCATTACCTGACTTGGAAAGTCACATCGTTTCAGAACTTGATAAAGGTGAATTACTAGTTATTCGTGGAGAAAAAGGTGATTTCTATGCTGTAGAACCACCAACTGACATCAAAGCATATATCTTCAGAAGCTTTGTTCTAGATAACGTTGTAGAAGGCGATAGAGTAAATATCAGATTATCCCCAGATAAAGAAGCTCCAATAGTCGGTCATGTAAGCACAGGAACAAGTATTTCGGGTTCGATCTGCAAAAAAAACAACAAATGGCTTGAAATTGACATGCCTAATTCGACCAATTTCTATATTGCCAAAGAACTTGTTGAGTACGCTGGAAAACCAGAACTAAAAAAGATCCAAGACAACCGTAAAAGAACTGTTTTAAAATTAATGGAATCTGCAGAGCTTCTCACACAAGCTGAAATGAGAAAGCCTTTCCAAGAGATTGATATCGAAAGAATATCAAGCAATTACAAAACAATCTTAGAAGATTATTCTGATTTTACAGCTCACGCTGAAAAAGCAAAAAGTTCACTTGCTGCATTGCAAGAAAGCTATCTTCTTCGCAAGATTTCTTTCTTAGAGAATAAATCAGACTACTCTAAAGAAACACCTGTCGAGCGAGAAGAAAGAATTGCCACAAATTCTCGCGTTATGTCTCCAACAGACCGCATGAAAATTTGGGAGCCTCTTGAAGAATCTCTATACCTATCATGGTCTGCTATGCATCATGCAAAAACAATGGATGACTTCTATGTTGATCAAAAGCTTCGCTCTGCAACTATTACTGGAATGTTAGAAGCCTTTGCTGAACCTGTTAAATCAAAGCCTGGTGATTACATTATCTCAGAGAACAATGTACCTATCGCCTATGTTTATAGCACACATGTAAACTTAGATAACTTCACAGGAAAGAAAGTTACTCTTTCTGTCTGCGAAAGAGATAATAACAACTTTGCTTTTCCTGCATACTACGTGCTTGATGCAGAGTAATCTTACATCTCTTATCTAAATCAAAAAAAGCCCACTAAATAAGTGGGCTTTTTTATTGGTAAAAAACTTTACCTTTCTATTTGTTTAATCTGTAAATTTTCTTTTCGGTATGCAAAACAGCAAATCCAAAACCAGATAGTTGCTGCAATTTTAAATGCATAGAAAACGTAATACATTACCGATCCACTCATTCCTACTGGATAAACAAACCCCACTGATAACAAAAATATCGTAAGAATAACCGTAAGTGGAATCGTTACAATTAGCCAGGCTAGCCAGCCATCCCCTCTTTTTTCATAGGCAAAACCATATGTTGCAGTTGCCCAGATCAGAAGCGGAGCAACTAACATACCTTTTTCATCACCACTACAGTTTCCTTGCAAAAATGAGTATAGGTTTTTAAGAGCACCAACTGCTAGTAATATTATAAATGAAATTAACCACTTTTTTCGAACATCTGACATATCATACCTCTTATCAGTTCATAAAACCAAAATTAGAGAGATGTTTCAGAATCTACGGCTATAAGTCTAGGAGTTTTATCAACGACTTCAATAACTTCCATCGTAGAGCCTTCTAGAACAGACCCAAACTCTTCAAATTTCTTAGCTGATACAAGAACTCTGGACTCATAACAACCCATTGCTTTGTTGTAAGAATCAACAGAAGAAGTTAACATACGCCCCATTTTGTTAAAGTGAGTTCCAAGGGTTGATAGCCTTTTATAAAGCTCTAAACCAAGCTTACTAATCTCCTTAGCATGCTTGGTAATTTTTTCCTGTTTCCATCCATGAGCAATAGAGCGAAGCAATCCAATTAAAGTTGTAGGCGTTGCTAAGATAACTCCTTTATCAGCACCAAATTCAATTAAAGTTGGGTCAAACTCTAGCGCTGCTTGATAGAAATTCTCAGATGGAACAAATAGAACTACAAATTCAGGAGCTTTATCAAAGCTCTCCCAGTACGCTTTTTTACTAAGTGTTTGAATATGGGACCGTAGATGTTTAGCATGCTGCGATAGATGATTTTTTCGAAGCGACTCGTCATCTGTTTCCATTCCCTTCATATACGCTTCAAAAGGAGTTTTAGCATCTACAATTACCTGTCGATCTCCTGCTAAATTGATAATCATATCAGGCTTATGAATGTTATCATCAGATGTTCCTATTGACTGCTCTACAAAATCACATTGGGCAACCATACCAGATAGCTCTACCACTCTTTTAAGCTGCAGCTCACCCCATCTTCCTCTAATATGAGGAGTATGAAGAGCTTTTGCTAAAGTGGAGGTTTCTTTGCGAAGCTCTTTTTCTGAATGGATCATTGCGTCCATGCGAGCCTTTAAAGACTCCTGCTCCCCTTTTCTCTCTTTTTCCAATGCCTTCATATTAGAATCTAATTTTTCTAGTGTCTCTTTTACAGGCTTGACGATATGGGTAATCTCTTGTTGTTTCTTTTCAAGATCCCCTTTTGCAGTCTCTTGGTATTTGGAAAGCGTTTCTTTCGCTAAGGTCAAAAAGCTTTTGTTGCTCTTTTCAAGAGCTTCTGATGAAAGGGCTTTGAAAGCATCCGAGAGTTTTTCTTCCGCTTTTTGAAGAAGAGATATTTTTTCTTCAAAATGTTTCTTTTCTTCTAGCAAGAGGGTTTGCATTTGAGCATTGGAAAGCTTTAATTCATTCACCTCTAATATAAGTTCTGCTTTTGATTTTGTAAGACTCTCTATATTTTGTTCATTTTGGGAAAGAGCTTCTTCTAAATGTTTTTTTTCCATTTTTCCTTTTTGCAAAAGCATTAGAGAAACAACAAGAATGATTCCTAAAAGACCTCCCAAAGAAAAAACAAGATAAATCATTTTTTATCCTCTTCATCGAAGAGATGAAAACTATCGTGATCAGGCTCATAGTCTTTTAATGTGTTAGATCTTTTTCCAAGGATTAATCGAATAATTGTTAGAATAATTCCAAATGCTAAATATCCAAGCGAAACCACCACAAAGACAAGCGAATAGTAATATAAAATCCCATACAGCAAAAAGATAGCGACTATGACTGTTCCAATTACAAGTGAGAAAGAAGGAACTCGCAAGTGCAACGCCTTAAGACTTGGAAATTTCCACTTACTAATCATGCAATAACCAAGTAGGAGCAAGAAAATTGTAAGAGTTAAAGACATGGTAGTCTCTGAGAGAGGGAACCATTTCACACCAAAGGAAGAATGTAAAAACAAGTTAACAGAAACAGCGCACGCAGCAGCCGCTGGTATTGGAAGTCCTGTAAAGTGCTTTTTGAATTCTAGCTTGTTTATAAAATTATTATCACTCTCTCTTGCCATCACATTATAACGCACTAAACGTAAAATCCCGCAAATGGTATAAACCATCGCACCAATCATGACAAAAAAGCTTAAGCCTGTTTTTTGAGTGAGTGTTAAGCTTTTTAATAAAAGTACAGATGGAACAACTCCAAAAGATACCGCGTCAGCGAGTGAATCAAAAAGAGCGCCATATTCACTTTCTGCATGAATTAATCTTGCAAGCGCCCCATCTACTAAATCAGCAAAAGCTGCCAGCAAAAATAGAATAGATGATGTATGCAGTAGCTCATAGGGAGCTGAATTTGAGGGGTATAAATTCGCTTTAAAAATGATGAGCAATCCACAGGAAAGTGCAAAAGCTGTCACTATATTTGGGATCATGTAGACTCTGCGCATATTTTTTTTCCTTTGCTCTTTGTTTCAGATGTACGAAAATACCGCTTAAATAGCTACGGCAAATCGTAACATATTTAGAAAAAAAACGTCCGTTTTTTTTCTAATGTGCTCTCTTTCATATTGCTAGAAAAAAAAGCGCAGATTTTTCTTTTTTTTGCTAGACATATGAAAGCCACATACCATATATAGATTGTTAAAAGGCAAAACACTACCATATATAGTGTTTCCACCTTAAATCACGTAATCTTAGAAAGTTGACGTTTTTTAAGATGGCTGTGCTATAAATCACGATAAAAACGCTCATTTTCTAAGAGGGAAAACATGTCCAAATTAGGTTCTTCTAAAGGTAAAGATTCACAAGTAATAGAAAAAGAAACACAGGCAACTGTTGTAAAACGAAATGGAATGATTGCGCCCTTTCAAAGAGAGCGAATCTATCTAGCTTTAGAAGCCGCCATTCGAGACACTAAGGGACTTGAAAAAAATGCTATTTTAAATGAAGAGCATAAACAGATTGCTGAAACAATCACAAATTTAGTAATGGATGAAGCGCTTCGCCTCTCTGAAAAAAAAGTATCTCTTACAGTTGAGGGAATACAAGATCTTGTAGAAGTTACTCTTATGAAAAATGATCACCATGACATTGCAAGAGACTATATTATCTATAGAGACAAGCAAAAGGAACTTAGAAAAAACTCTTATCTCAATCTCAAAATCAAACGAAAAGATGCAACAATTCGTTTCAACCCAATTAAAATTGCATCCTCTATTGAGAAAAGCTTTAGAAGAACCTATCAAATTACAGATAATACCCCACAAGAAATCATTGAAGCTGTAAATGTACTTACCCAAGATGTGGTAAAAGTTGCAGCAGAGCATGCAAGAGAGCAGGAAGATTTTTCTATATTGCATATCCAAGATCTCGTTGAAGAAAAATTTATGTCAGAAGGCTACTTTGAAGTTGCTAAAGACTATATTCTCTACCGAGCAGAAAAAGGAACGCAAACACCCTTCTTAGAGAAAACTTCTAAAAAACATATCGAGAGTGGAAAACAATTTACCTACATTACAAAAGATGGCAAACAAAAAAAACTTTCTGAATCTGCCATTAAAAGAAGGCTCAAAAATGCAACGGATGGTCTCTCAGATGTTAATTTTGAAGAGCTACTAGAAAGCGTTACACTGAATTTCTATGAAGGAATGAAGGAAGAAGAAATCGACACTGCTTATTTAATGGCTACAAAAGCTAAAATTGAAGCAGAACCTAACTACTCTTTTGTAGCTTCTAGACTCCTTCTAGACAAACTCTATAAAGAAACATTAAACATCTCCTTTTTTGATGCAAGTCTTGCTAAAGAGCACAAAAAATACTTCAAATCATACTTCAAACATGGGGTATCGATTGGAAGAATTTCTGAAAAATTACTAGATTTTGATTTAGATAAGCTTGCAGATAGCATTGATTTGCAAAGGGATTATTCCTTTGCATATCTTGGTATTCAAACACTATATGATAGATACTTCATTCACGAAAATGAGAAACGTCTAGAAACGCCGCAACTCTTTTGGATGAGAGTTGCAATGGGGCTTGCTGTAAATGAAAAAAAGAAAGAAGAGAAGGCTATTGAGTTTTATAACGTCATGTCCAAATTCCAATATATTCCTGGAACACCCACTCTTTTTAACTCTGGAACCCAGCACTCGCAGCTAAGCTCTTGCTATCTTTCTACAATCTCAGATGACTTAGGTCATATTTTCAAAATCATTTCTGACGATGCGCAGCTTTCTAAATGGGCAGGAGGCCTTGGAAACGACTGGACAAATGTTAGAGCTACAGGCTCTGTGATTAAAGGCACAAACGGAAAAAGCCAAGGCATTATTCCTTTCTTAAAAGTTGCCAATGATACAGCAGTAGCTGTCAACCAAGGTGGAAAAAGAAAAGGCGCTATGTGCGCCTATTTAGAAACCTGGCATTTAGATATCGAAGACTTCTTAGAGCTTCGAAAAAATACAGGTGATGAAAGAAGACGAACTCATGATATGAATACAGCAAACTGGATTCCAGATCTTTTCATGAAAAGAGTCAAAGACAATCAAAAGTGGACCCTATTTAGTCCCTCCGATACACCTGATCTACATGATCTATATGGCGCAGCTTTCGAAAAAAGATATGCTGAATACGAAGCTATGACAAAAAACGGCGCACTTACCCACTTTAAAGAAGTAGAAGCGCTTGATCTTTGGAGAAAAATGCTTAGTATGCTGTTTGAGACAGGACATCCTTGGATTACTTTTAAGGATCCATCCAACATAAGATCTCCTCAAGATCATAGAGGAGTCGTACATAGTTCGAATCTATGTACCGAAATTCTTCTCAACACATCTGAGAGCGAAACAGCTGTATGTAACCTCGGCTCTATTAACCTTATCATGCATATAGATGAAAGAGGCCTCATGCAAGAGCGTTTAGCATCGACTGTGCAAACTGCCATTAGAATGCTTGATAACGTAATTGACATTAACTTCTATCCAATCGAAGAAGCTAAGAATGCAAATATGCAACATAGAGCCATTGGCCTTGGCCTTATGGGCTTTCAAGATGCTCTTTATATGCAAAATATCAGTTATGCATCTCATGAGTCTGCAACTTTTGCTGATAAATGCATGGAAATGATTTCTTACTACGCCATTTTATCCTCCTCTTTACTTGCAAAAGAGAGAGGCACATACCCAAGCTATGATGGTTCTAAGTGGCAAAGAGGGCTTCTTCCTATTGACACAATCGATCTTTTAGAAAAAGAGCGCGCTCTTCCTATAAAGATCGATCGAGATACTCATATGGATTGGAATATTGTTCGAAAAACTATCAAAGAAAATGGGATGAGAAATTGTAATACCATGGCAATAGCGCCAACGGCGACCATTGCAAATATTATTGGAGTTACATCCTCTGTAGAACCCACATATAAGCACCTTTTTGCTAAATCGAACCTATCTGGTGAGTTTACAGTCATCAACACCTACCTCGTTGATGAACTTAAAAAAAGAAATCTTTGGAATGATCAACTATTAGATGATCTTAAATATTTTGATGGATCGATTGCAGAAATCGAAGCGATTCCAGATGAAATAAAGCAAACCTTTTTGACAGCGTTTGAAATTGAGCCAGATTGGATAATTGCATGCGCTGCAAAAAGACAAAAATGGATTGACATGGGTCAATCCTTAAATCTATATCTATCTGAACCAAGTGGTAAAAAGATGCACAACATGTATATGCTCGCTTGGGAAAAAGGATTAAAAACAACGTACTATCTCAGATCTCTTGGCGCAACCCAGATCGAGAAGTCTACAACAGACATCAATAAAAGAGGTCTGCAACCTAAATGGATGAAAAGTGAATCGCCATCATCAAGAGTGCAAGTAAATCGAGACAAGCCAGCCCCAAGTTGCAATTTGGAAGAAGGTTGCGAGAGTTGTCAATAGTTAAAAAAGAGGTAAAACATGGATAATAACGAATCAAAACGAGTCAAAGTCAGTGATAAAAGACTGATCAATTGTACAACTGTTGATGTAAATCAACTGATGCCACTCAAATATAATTGGGCGTGGGAGCATTACCTCAATGGTTGCGCAAATCATTGGATGCCAAGTGAAGTTTCTATGGCAAAAGACATCGAGCTTTGGAAGTCTAATACACTCTCAAAAGATGAGAAAAGACTTATCATGAGAAATCTCGGTTTCTTTAGCACCGCTGAAAGTATTGTTGCAAACAACATTACCCTTGCAATCTTCAAATTTGTGACAAACCCAGAAGCGCGCCAATACCTTCTGAGACAAGCTTTTGAAGAAGCAATACATACACACACTTTCCACTACATTGTAGAATCTCTTTCTCTAGATCAAGGAGAGGTATTCAACATGTATAATGAAGTAAATGCCATCAATGAAAAAGACGCCTTTGAAATGCGTCTTACCCAAGACATTTTAAAAGAAGACTTTTCTACTAAAACGTTTGAAGGTGCTCAAAAATTCCTAGAAAACCTCATTGGATTCTATATCATTATGGAAGGGATATTCTTCTACAGCGGATTTGCGATGATTCTCTCTTTCCATCGTCAAAATAAAATGACAGGAATCGGAGAGCAGTTTCAATACATTCTACGTGATGAAACGATCCACCTCAATTTTGGTATTGATCTTATTAATGGTATCAAAGAGGAAAACCCAGAGCTTTGGACCCCTGAGTTTCAAACAAAGATGATTAACCTGATTAAAGAAGCGGTTGAACTTGAAATCAAGTACGCGGAAGATTGCTTGCCAACTGGAATACTTGGACTAACAGCACCTATGTTCCGTGAATATACTCGCTATATTGCAGACAGAAGGCTAGAGCGAATCGGTCTTCCAGCTCAGTATAACGCTAAAAATCCATTCCCTTGGATGAGTGAAACTATCGATCTTGGAAAAGAGAAAAACTTCTTTGAAACAAGAGTCAATGAGTACCAATCAGCATCATCGCTGGATTGGAACTAAATCACTTCTTTCTATAAAAAGCCGGGATATTCCCGGCTTTTTGTTTTCACATTTTTTTTGATACGCCGTTTCAAGTTTTGATATCTTTTCTTGCAACAATACTATTTGCCTTTTTTGCAATTCTTTTTGTGAACGTATTTGACCTTCTACCTCCATTCGGCAGCTGTTGAATTGCCTAGCGGTAATCTGAAATCGCACTAAGTATTGTTTTTT
>JAJFMH010000059.1 GCA_021772245.1 Chlamydiota bacterium
CTTCCTACTAAATATCGAAACTTAGCAGATCAAAAAAAAATTACACGACATATGCTAAGAGAAAAGACATATAAAAGTTATCTCATTGCTTACACCGTGTTAAAAGAAGAGACTGCTACGCTACTTCTTCATTTAAACAAGAAAAAAGTCATACACAAAAAATTTCACTTTACAGACCAACATGGAGAAAAATTTGCAATCAGACTTGATAAAATGGAATTTTTGATTCAAAGAAAAGCAAACCCCATATTTGATACGATTACAGAATATATGCAGCAAAATCAAGTGGAACAAGCTAAAAATATAATCGATGATATCTTGTCACACGTAAATAAAAGATCTCTAAAGGGAGTATCTGATACTGATTTAAATTGTGAAAATAACCTTGGGGTTTGTGATGGAAAAATTGTGGAAATAGATATCGGCGAATTTACCATTGATTCATCATCTCAAGATCAATATATCGTCTTAAAGGAGATGAAGGAAACCACGAGTGATTTAAAAAAATGGCTCTCTTACCATTACCCAGAGCTTGCTAGTTATTTAAAGGATAGATTAACAACTATTCAAAAAGCTGTTATCAGTTCCTTAGAACAGTCTGAACAGCCACCTGTAATCACACTTGAGACCTCTTGTGGCAAGTTATAAAACTCACTCAATATTTAACCTGTTAATTGCTCTACCTCTTTGCTTCGCTGCTTTGATATTTATTTTTCATATTGACACTAGATACACTTTGACATTCTCACTTTCTTTTTTAATTACAACTCTATTTTTTGGCCCTGATTTAGATTTGGCGCATCAAATCAAATTAAAATCAGTTCGTGGAATACTATCTTCTCCTTTTCGTCTCTACTCTAAATTATTTAAACATCGAGGTCTATCACATGTACCCGTATTAGGTACACTGACACGAATTTTTTTTATTTTAGTCCTCAGCTTGATTCTTTATATTCTTTGTACTTTTAACTTTTCATGTATTAAGAGTATCTCTTCGCTTTATGTAACTCATAAAGCATTTTTTCTATTTGGATTCCTGGGAGCTGCCACTTCTGATATATTCCATATAGCACTTGATATTTCATGGAAATAGCCTTGCTTCGAAAGATCTTGATTACTTATTCTTTTGCCACGTTATTTTTATTAAAGGGTGGAATATATTCGATGGAAAAAAAAGCATTCGGCTCTTGGAATTCTCCGATTACAAGCGAGTTACTTATAAAAGACTCTATTTCTTTTGCAGATACTTGTGTATCCGATAATGCTCTTTTTTTTAGTGAAAGAAGGCCGCAAGAAGGAGGTCGAATATCGATTCTAAAAAAAGTTCACACAAGTACTCATGACATCCTAGAAAAACCCTATAATGCTAAAACCTCGGTGCATGAATATGGCGGAGGCGCCTTTTGGGTTTATAAAGACTCTGTATTTTTTTCAAATGGAAGTGATCATAATATCTACCATTTAAGTCCCAAAGGTAAAATCACTCAAATTACCCATACTATAAATGTTAGATATGCAGATGGAGTAGTTACTCCAAACGGAAAATTTTTATATCTTATCTGTGAAGATCATACCAATGAATCTAATGTCACAAATAAACTAATCCATATTGATCTAGAAACATATACAACAAAAACCATTGCATCCGGTCATGATTTCTATTCATCGCCCAAAATTAGTCCTTCTGGAGAAAAACTTTCCTTTATCGCATGGGATCATCCCAATATGCCATGGGATGGATCTTACGCCTATTTAGCATCTATTCAAGATGATGGAACAATCAACAATTTAAAAAAAATTGCTGGGTCAATATCCGAGTCTATCTATCAGGTTGAGTTTGCACCTGATAATACTTTGCATTTTATTTCAGATAAAACTGGCTTTTGGAATCTATATCGATATAGAAATGCTAAGATCGAAAATATCTATCTAATGGAAGCTGAATTTGGGCAACCGCAATGGATTCTTGGCACATCAAGATACACCTTCATTCCAACAGAAGATTCTTATCAAATTGCAGCTATCATTACGATTAAGGGACTTGATCAAATTGTAATCATAGACCCTGAAGATAGAGTGTTAAATGGACTAGATTTACCATTTTCAAGATTTCAAAATTTGCGAAGTATCAAAGATCATTTATACTTCATAGCGGGATCCCCCATTTCTCCTTTTGCCCTTATTGAGTATAACCTAAGAACGCACTCCATAGATATTGTAAAAAACTCCCAAGACCTTGAAATAGACCCAGGCTTTATATCCATTGCAGAAGCAATTGAATATGAGTCTCAAGATGGTGAAATAGCCTATGGCCTTTATTACCCCCCAACAAACCCCAACTTTAAGGGGCTAGACAATGAACTTCCTCCTCTTATCGTGAAATCCCATGGAGGCCCAACTACCCATGTCGACCCAACTCTGAACTTAAATATTCAATATTTTACCTCAAGAGGATATGGATTTTTAGACGTAAACTATGGTGGATCTACAGGTTTTGGAAAAGCATATCGAGAGAGATTAGTTGATAAATGGGGACAAGTAGATGTAGATGACTGTGTAAATGGTGCACTGTATCTCGCAAATCAAAATCGAGTCGATAAAAATAGACTTATTATTAAGGGCGGATCCGCTGGTGGATACACAACTCTTGCGGCCCTTACATTTAGGAATGTCTTTCGCGCAGGTGTTTCTTCCTATGGAGTTTCTGACTTAGAGGGTTTAGCAAAAGATACCCATAAATTTGAAGCAAGATATCTAGATAATTTAATCGGCCCATACCCAGAAGCGATTGATAAGTATAAAGAGTTATCTCCTATCAATCACACAGAATCTCTTATAGCCCCAATTTTATTTCTACAAGGGGAAGACGATAAAGTCGTCCCTAAGAATCAAGCAGAAAAAATGGTAGATGCCCTAGATGAAAAACAGATCCCTGTAGCCTATATACTTTTTGAGAAAGAAGGACATGGGTTTCGAATTGCAAAAAACATGATCAAAGCGATTGAAGCAGAACTCTATTTTTACTTGAAAATTTTAAAATTACCAGTCGATAAAAAAATTCCTTCTTTAAAAATATCGCATTTAAAAGAGTGAAAACATTAATTTTATATAAAGAGTTCTATTACAAAACCCCTTCTAATTATAAACAGAAGCCTTCTCCCCTTATTTTGCACCCTTATTAGCTCTAAAGATCCACTAACTACTTAAATCGTCGCTTCCTAAATCAAAAGAGCTCTGTATAATGTCTACTTTTAAGTATCAAACTTTTTTGGAAAATGAAATATCTAAGCCTAACATGTATTTTTGCAATGCTATCCAACTTCGCAGTTTGTGAAGAAGAGATTGCTGAAGCTGATAAAGCTATTCAAATTGAAACTTCGATCCAATCTGAAGTTATGTCTCAACCTCTTGAAGAAGATGGAATTACTATTAATTTTAACGAAGTTCCTATTAAAGAGTTTATTCGATTCGTCTCACAGATTGCAAAAGTGAATTTTATCTACAATGAAGAAGATCTTAATTTTAACATCACCTTTGTTTCCTCAAAAGGCGCAAAACCACAAAATGTGGTAGAAGCGCTTTTGTCACTTTTGCAAAAACATAAAATTTCGTCTCTACAGAAAAATGACTACTACCTTCTAGAAAAAATGAGTGAAATTGAATATAGCTCATTTAAAAATCCTACAAAAGAAGAGGTTATCTTTGAGCTACCTTCATTAGAAAATATCAAGATCCCTACCGAAGAATCAGAATACTACACCTATAAACTACAGTTCAATCCTGGCTCTGAGATTTTAACAGCCATTAAGCAAGTAGCTGTAAATACCGGAGACATTGATTTTACTAACTCAATGAAATCCATGCAGTGGATAGAAGGTACTAATTCCCTCCTTTTCTCTGGCAAAAACTCAACAGTTGAAAAAATCAACTCACTGATTAAAAATCTAGATATTCCACTTAAACAAGTATTTATTGAAGTTCTTGTTCTTGAAACAGATGTGAAAAATGGAATGGAATTTGGTTTAGAGTGGGCTGCTGGTGGAAATTACCAAAACAGATTTGGTTTTGGGGGTGGAAATTTTGCTCCAGGCTCCAAAGGCTTTGCAAATTCTTTTAAAGGCATCAATGCTTCGAATACGCCTACTGGCCCATCTCAAATTCCCCTTGGAAAAGGATTTGATTTAGGCATAATTGGTGACATCATATTCCACAAGGGCCGATCTTTTTTAAGCCTTGGATCCCTCGTATCAGCTTTACAAGTCGATGGCAATAGTACCATTGTTCTTAATCAAAAGATCATTGCCCAAGACAATAAACTCTCCACTATCTTTGTAGGCGACAATATTCCATTTACAGGATCTGTTGTAGAAACAATTGGATCATCGCAGCAAACAACAGCAAATGTAGAATACCGAGATGTAGGTGTGAGTCTTAATATCAAGCCATTACTTGGTGATAACGATATGATTACACTTGATATTTCAGAAGAAATATCAGAGGCGACCAATCAAATGCTACAAGGAGTTAATCAAGCAGGTGGCATTCAAACTACTAAAACGAATATGGTTACAAGAGTGCATGTTCCCAATGATAAATTTTTAGTATTAAGTGGTATGATTCGAAATACAAAAACTCATAAAAAATCAGGTATTCCATGCCTAGGTGGACTTCCAATTATTGGAAGCGCTTTTTCTAAAACAGTCTTAGATGATCAAAAAAGAAATATCATTATTTTTGTCAGACCAAAAATCATCGAAACAGAAGCTCAATATGACACAGTTACCATCGATCAAGAGATGAAATATTTAGAGGAAACCCCTTGTAAAGAAGATTTCGAGAGAGGGTTGGAACTTGTAAAAACTACTCCAGAGGTTAGCGCTCTATGATTTCTTTTGAATCAGATCCAGCATGGCAAACCTTTTTTGAAAGCATTCCAGAAAACACCCCTCTTGATGGATCTCCATTTGGAGAAGAAACCCCATTATCTAGAGAAAAAGTCAAAAAACAAATCATGGAAAATATTTTTGACTTCACCTCAAAATTCATCAATCGTATGCTGCAGCGTTCAAGAGCAAATCGCAAAAAAAACATGCAGAAATTCTAGCGTCACTTGACATCGATTTACATCTTTCATAATCTAGTATACTAGAAAAAGAGGTTTTAATGGATATCGATTCAGATGCTATATATTACATTGAACATTCAACAAATAAAATATCAGGGTGTAATATGACAAGCCAACAAGAAAAATACGAATTAGTACTTTACATCATGCCCAGCTGTCCATACTGCATGCGAGTAATTTCCTATTTGCAATCAATTCATAAAACAATAAAGACAGTGGACATTCGCACAGTTCCTGGCGCAAAAGAATATCTCATTAAAGTTGGTGGTAAAAAGCAGGTTCCTTGTTTATTTATTAACGGTGTTCCCTTGTATGAATCAGAAGACATCATCACATGGCTCGATAATCACCAAAATGAATATTAAAGCTTGGACTCTGATATCCACTTAAGAAGTTGTGAATCCATCCAATGAAGCCCTTTGCCTTTAAATGGAGATGATAAAAATCCTAGATGCCCACCACTATTTGTGAGCATGATGTTTACATTTTTAGGCCGTTCTTGATTCATCACTTCTTTCCAGTCCACAATTGGATCATCCTTCGCAAGTAGAATATGACAAGGAAGAGAAATATCCTTAATTAATGGCAGCGAACTCGATAGCTTGTAATACTCAGTTTCATCTTTGAAGCCGTGTTGAGGCACAATATAATGCTTATTAAAATCTGACAAGCTCATATCAAGTGTTACATCTAGATCTGGAAGGTCTTTATGTTTTGCATGCCGCGAGTCGATATCTTCTTTCAAATACTTTAAAAAATACCGCTTATAGAGACGATTTTCCTTCTTGGATAACAGTTCCATACTAGAGTAAACATTCACAGGTGGGTTAATTGCTAAGACATTATCAATAATATGCCGGGCTTTATAACTCAATTCACCAGCAAGTTTTAAAGCAATATTTCCTCCAAGAGAAAACCCAACAAGTGTAAATGGTGAAAAAAGAGTCTCTTTTTTTAGAGTTTCTAAAACAACAAGAACATCTTCACTGCTTCCACTATGATATACTTTTTTGGCAAATCCTCGACCAGAACCACAATTTCTCATGTTAAGTCGAATCGATCGAATTCCTTTTCCATATAGTTTTTTTGCCATCCGAATCAGATAGCTCGATTTATGAGATCCACCCAGTCCATGAATCAACACTACTGTTCGATCTGAATTCTTCCAATTAGGTGGTGTATTTACTTCAATAGCTACCTTATCACCGTCAGGCAGATCTATAAGCCTCTTTTGTGAATCTGGGGCTTTTTGAAAATTGATAAAGGATGCAATAATTGTTTGCATGTGCCCTCCATTCATCATTGGAAATGGAGTGAAATCTTCTTTTTTATCCATAGAATCAACTTTATTTAACATCACCTTTATAATACTAATTAT
>JAJFMH010000060.1 GCA_021772245.1 Chlamydiota bacterium
ATAGAGCAAAAAATTGAGTTTGATAAAGTTTGGTTTAAATATGAAAGTACCTGGGTTCTGAAGGGAGTAAGCTTCGAGATTAATAAGGGAGAAGTAGTAGCTATTGTTGGGGCTACAGGCGCGGGAAAGTCTACCATTGTACAGCTCCTTCCAAGGCTGTATGAACCTCAGAAAGGAGAAATTAGAATAGATGGGAAATCGATAAATGATTTCACTCAAAAGTCGCTGAGAGAACAAATCTCTTTTGTTCCTCAAAAGCCATTTTTATTTTATGACACTATTCGAGAAAATATTTCTTATGGTCAAGAACACACTTTGGAAAAAATTGAAGAAGCTGCAAAAAAAGCGCATGCGCATGGATTCATCGATCGTCTAGAAAACAAGTATGATTCTCATTTAGCTGAAACTGGTAAAAACTTATCTGGTGGACAACAACAACGACTTGCAATCGCAAGAGCTCTCTTCAAGAATGCACCTATTCTTATTTTAGATGAAGCGACGTCTTCTCTAGATTCGATCAGCGAATCAAATATTCAAGAGGCAATAGATGAGCTTCGAGGGAAGATCACACAAATAATCATTGCTCATAGGTTATCAACAATAGAGCACGCTGACCGAATTATCTTTTTAGAAAATGGAGAACTTCTGGCCCAAGGTACTAAAGAGGAACTAATCACAAGTTGTCCTGCTTTTAAACTGATGTGGGATACCCATTTTAGAGAAAAAACCCCTCAGGATAAGGTTAGTGACTTGCTAGAGAAAAGTTCTGATAAATCCTCTCTTACATAAATGAGATTTGAGCTTTGATTGCGTAGTAAATTACTTTCAAAGACATCCATGGGAAACTCAAAATTTTTATAAAAAGGCTAGTTTCTGGATCTTCCATTAAAGTTAATAGCTCAAGGTTAGTATCCAGCGCAACTTCTCTTTTATTGTGATAATGATCAGCAGATTCAACGTCTTGGTATTCTTCAATACGATCTGTTGGAAGACAAGTAAAGAAAGCGGCGCGAATCGAATGGTCTAAGAGGTCAATTGCTAGTACGCGCGCTCTAACCCCTTCAATATTTGACAAGTTAATTCCAAAACACTTGGGATCGTATTCAAGATCGTAGTCTAAAAGAGAGTGAAAAGACTCAATTTCTTCATTTGCATGCTTGATTTCAACGGTTGCACCCCAACGTGTCAGTCGCAAGTCGATATGTAAAGTATTGTCCTCCAAATCAGCAGGAAAAATTTGTTGGCAAATAGATTGCATAGCTTCGCTATTACAGCTAGATGCTAAATCATTGATGCTTGATTCACTGTTAATTAGGAGGCCTGTAACATCTTCATCACCAAGAAAAAAATGAGGGATGATATTTATGGCTGTTGTCATAGAAACAATCTATTGGGATATTTTAACTTAAATCCCTTAGATTGTATCTTCTTTGAGGAAATTATTCTACTACCACCATGAAACTGAGGGAGATTTGGATCAAAAGATGGAACTTGCAAATGATGTATTTGAGCAAGCTTCTCATAGAAATCTGCTCGAGTTATTGGATCATTATCGCATATGTTAAAAATTCCTGATAATTTTCCGTCAATTGCAAATGCAATAGCGCTTACTAGGTCATCAATATGAATCATGTTTGTAGGGCTATTTTTATCCCCTGAAAGAGGATCGGGTAATTTTGCTCTAAGATAGTTAGATGGTTCTCTTCCTGGTCCATAAATTCCAGAAGATCTGAAAATACAGGTGTCACATTTTTCTTGCAGGGATAGAATTTGTTTTTCTGCTTGGATTAAAATTTTGCCATTATCAGATGTGCAAAGAAGTGGGGCAGCCTCATTGGTAATATTACCTTGTTGATCACCATAAACGGATGTGCTTGAAATATAGATGATCTGTTTGAGTTTCGATGTGTTTTGTATAGACTTCTTGATCGCGGATGTAGTTGCTAAGTACGTGTCTTCATAAGAGCATCCATGTGATGGAGCAACGCAAATAACTAAAACATCCTGATATTGCAGTGATTTTTCAACGCTTTTTTGATCGGAGCAATCTAGTTGTAAAACATCTTTGTATTGATTTTTTAATTTCTGAGTATTTTCACTAGATCTTGTTGTAAGGGTGACATGGAAGCTTTTTTTTAAAAGTTGATCTGCAAGTTTTGTTCCAACATATCCAGCGCCAAGAATCAATATATTCAAGAAAGTACTCCGCATTTCTGGAATGCTTTTTTAAGAGATTTACTTTCATCTTTGTCAAAAGCGCCATTTTCAGATAGCCAGGTTACATAGGATTTTGGAACCTCTAAGAGAGGTTTCCCCTTATGTTTCCCAAAGGGCATATGCAAAATTTCTTCTTCCTTGGACATAAGAGATATAATTGTTTCCATTGAAAGATCTCCAATTAGGTTTGAAAACACCTTATGCAAGATTACAACATCATCAAGCGCTCTATGAGCATTGTTGGATTCAATACCAAAATATTCACGAATATGTTGCAGTGAATGCCTTGGAAGATCGGGGCGATATTTTCTCGCCCATTTAAGAGTGTCAATATAAGGCCAAGAAGGGAGGTCAATTTCATTTCTTTGCAACTCACATTCCAAAAGAGGTTTATCAAATCCATCATTGTTATGAGCAATTAGCACCACATCTCCAGAGCAAAACTCAATGAATTTTGGGCCAATCTCTTTAAAGGTAGGTTTGTTTGCTACCATCTCATCTGTAATTTTATGTACCGCGCTAGCTCCAGGAGGAATGGGCATTTCTGGATTTACAAGTGCTTCAAATGTTTTATCAAGTACAGGGTCATAGGCTGCTATTTCAACAATTTTATCTTTGTCTGTTTTTACCCCAGTTGTTTCGGTGTCATAGTAGATAGGTCTAAGTTGCTTTGAATTACTTGTCATAAGAAAATGCGCTCCAACAGATGATAAAATAGGAAAATACTTTCTTTAGAAAAAATTGTCAAAATTAATTCGCACCTATATAGTAATAGAAAAAAAGGTTTTAACGTGAATTTTTGCAAGACACTTTTCTATGGTTTTTCTCTAATCGCATTTAGCGCAAATTGCCTTGCTAAAGATAATTTTCCATGCAAGGTTTCGTTTTCATCGACTAAGAATTTGCAATCTGACTTTGTTGAAATGATCGAGGGAGAGAAGAATTCTATTCACTTAGTTTCATCAAGCATTACTAATCGAGTAATCGCAAAAAGCCTGATTGAGAGTAGAAAGCGTGGAGTTCAAGTCGAACTTATAATTGATAAAATAGGGCTTTCATCCAAAAGAATTCTCAAAGAATTAGAAGAGGGCGGTGTTACTATTTTGGTATATGCACCTGAATTGAAAAATAGTAAGGATAAAAAAAATAACAGAAGACTTTCCATATCAAATCTGCACCATAAATTTTGTGTCTTTAATGGAAAAAATAATGAATCTAAGGTTTGGACAGGTTCTTTTAATTTTGCATACAACTCAAGTCGTCCTCAACAGCAAGATGCACTCGTTTTCTTTGAAAAAAGTGTGACATCGACATATCATATGGAGTATAATCGTCTGAAAGAATCTTCATGTCTTACCTATGCAGAGTACCAAAAGAGGGTGTCTCTTGATAAATAAAAAATTAGTTATATGTTTTTTGCTGATACTTGGATTGACATCTTGTTATCAAATTTCTTCATCAGATACGACCTATCGAGAAGTTCCAGTAACGAATAATCCAAATATCATTCCCTCTCATTCTAGTGGAATTGGTCTTCCCTATTAAATTTTTTTTGATGCATAGAGATTGAATTATTAAAAATAATCAGATAAGTTAAGCAAATGGTGGTAAATTGTGCTATATTGGATGAGTGATGGATAAACAAACGCCCTCTTATGAGTTTTATAAAACAGACGCGAAGAAAGTCATTTCTGAAAAGGGAAAGGATTTTTTATTAGGTGCGCTTGATAAAATGCTGCTCATTCGCAACTTTGAAATTCGAGCTGAATCCGCATATCAACATGGTCATGTAGGGGGATTCTTCCATGCCTATATTGGACAAGAAGCTGTGCAAACAGCTGCTGTTTCAGCAATAGGAATTGAAAATTATTGGATTACCACATATCGATGCCACGCATTAGCACTTCTTCTGGGAGTAACACCTAATGAGATAATGGCAGAATTATACGGCAAAGTGACCGGAAATGCACTTGGTCGTGGTGGTTCTATGCATCTATATTCAGATAGACTCCTTGGTGGTTTTGGAATTGTTGGTGGTCACACACCAATTGCAGCAGGCGCTGCATTTAAAGCAAAATACATGGAAACAGACGAAGTAGCGGTTTGTTTTTTAGGGGAGGGTGCAGTAGCCCAAGGCGCTTTTCATGAGTCACTAAACTTGGTATCTCTTTGGGACTTGCCATGCATCTATGTTGTAGAAAACAACCAGTGGGGAATGGGAACAGCTGTTGATAGAGCCATTTCAATACATCCAATTGCTAAAAAGCTTGCCCCTTGCTATGGCATGGAAGGGTATACACTTGATGGGATGGATTTTATTCACTGTTTCGCTGCCTTTAAAGAAATTGCAGATATCGTTAAAAAGACAAAGAGACCTGTTATTATCGAAGTGATGACAGAAAGATTTAGAGGACACTCGATTTCAGATCCAGCGCTATATCGAAGTAAAGATGCACTTAAAAAGACTATGAAGCGAGATCCAATTCAGCTTTTACTAAAGACTCTGAAACAAGAAAAAATACTTGATGACGCCGAATTTGAAAGGCGAAACAAAAATGCTGTTGATGTATCCATAGCTTCTATGAAGTTTGCAGAGGAGAGTCCAATGCCTGATTTGACAACGTTAGAAGAAGATGTATTTGCTCCATAATATTTAGGTGAGAGATGGGAAATAAACTTGTTGAAATGAGAGATGCACTTAGAGAAGCAATCGATGAAGAGATGACTCGATGCAACGAAGTGTTTGTCATGGGCGAAGAAGTTGCTGAGTATAATGGTGCCTATAAAGTTACCAAAGGGATGCTAGATAAATGGGGGCCTAAGCGCATAATTGATACTCCCATTGCTGAAAATGGATTTGCCGGTCTTTGCATTGGAGCCGCAGCAACTGGTCTTCGACCCATTGTTGAATTTATGAGCTTTAACTTTTCTTTTGTTGCAGCTGATCAATTGATCTCCAATGCTTGTAAAATGTACTACATGTCAGGAAATAGATTTTCTATTCCTATTGTTTTCAGAGGCCCGAATGGTGCTGCAGCGCAGGTTTCTTGTCAGCATTCCCATTGCGTGGAAGCCCTTTATGGGAATCTACCAGGTTTCATTGTTATTGCTCCGAGTAATCCCTATGATGCTAAAGGACTTCTTAAGTCTGCCATTCGAAATAACAATCCTGTAATTTTTCTAGAGAGTGAACTTGACTACGGCATGAAAATGGAGATTCCTGAAGAGGAGTATACCGTTCCAATTGGCTCTGCAAAAGTAATCAAAGAAGGTAATCAGGTTACTTTGATTTCGTATAGTAGAGCACTTAATAATTGCATCCAGGCAGAAATAGAGCTCAAGAAGCAAAATATTGATGTAGAGCTTATTGACCTTCGGACGATTAAACCTCTTGATATTGCGACTATTATTAAATCCGTAAAGAAAACCGGTCACTGCGTACTTGTGGAAGAAGGACATGTATTTGCTGGTATTTCTGCAGAAATTGGTTTTCAAATACAAGAACATGCTTTTGAGTATTTAGATGCGCCCCTTATGCGAGTTTGTCAAAAAGAAACTCCATTGCCATATTCGAAACCTCTTGAATATGAATCTATTCCTAATAAAGAAAGAATTATTGAAGCTGTAATCAAAGTCTTAGCTTAAACTTGGAGAAAGTTATGCCATTTACTCTTACTATGCCGAAATTATCACCTACAATGGAAGGTGGAACGATTGTGAAATGGCATGCCAAGGAAGGGGATAATATTAAAGCTGGAGATCTTCTATTTGAAGTTGCAACGGATAAAGCAACTGTTGAATATAACGCGATTGATCAAGGTTTTCTCAGAAAAATATTAATCGGAGAAAATCATGATGCAAAAGTAAATCATCCCGTTGCCATTTTTGCAGAGAGTATGGATGAAAGCATTGAAGGTTTAGAAGCCCCTGCCGAAGAAGAAAAGTCCGAACCTAGTTCTTCTGAAAAAGAATCCTCAGAGCAAAAAAAACCAGAGAAGCAGCAAGTTGGATTTACTCAAGTTGCATTTACTCCTGAGCCACCGCTTGAGAATTACAAGCCAAATTTTGCTTTTGATAAAATTGAAGGTAAACCTTTTGCATCACCTTTGGCTAAAAAACTTGCTAAAGAAAAGGGAGTAGATTTGACTACAGTACAAGGATCTGGCCCAGATCAAAGAATTATGAGCCGGGATTTAGATCTTGCCCAGCCTGATACTCCAGCAGCCTTTGGAAGAAAAAATCTTCCGACAACTCCTCCTGGATCCTATGTAGAAGAGAAAATGTCACCCATGCGAAAGGTTATAGGTGAGCGCCTGCAGGCATCTAAATCGTTTATTCCACATTTCTATGTCCAGCAAGAAGTGGATGCTACCCCTATGATGGAAACAAGAAATCAACTCAAAGAGGGTGGAATCAAGGTCACTTTTAATGACTTTGTGATGAAAGCTTGTAGTTTAGCTCTTAGAGAAAATCCCAATGTAAATAGTGGGTTTAATTCTAAAGACAATACCATCATCCGGTTTGAGACAATCGATATTGCAGTCGCAGTCTCTGTTGACGGTGGTCTAATCACCCCTATTGTTCGACACGCTGATTACAAGGACTTAGGGCAGATTTCAACGGAAGTACGAGTGCTTGCTAAAAGAGCGCAAGAGGGTAAGCTTCAGCCAGAAGAATACAAGGGAGGATCCTTTTCGGTTTCAAATCTGGGTATGTTTGGTATCTCTGACTTTAGAGCTGTGATAAATCCTCCACAAGCTGCTATTTTGGCTGTAGGTGGTATTATAGATAAGCCCGTAATCAAAAATGGAAAAATTGTTCCTGGGAAGACAATGACAATTTCTCTTTCAAGTGATCATAGGGTAATTGATGGGAAGGATGCGGCTTTATTTGTTAAATCTGTTCAAAAATTCCTTGAAAACCCCTACCTACTAATTATTTAGTCTATTGCGATTTTTTACCCTTTTCATAATAATTAACTCTGTCTAGACGGAGATAGTAATGAACGGCCTTGTTTTTTTAGTAACACTTTTTGCTTTTTGTATAATTTGTTACTATATAGGTAAGAAAAACAGTCAAAATAATTCTGATTTAGATAGTTACTTTCTCGGCAGCAGAAATCTGGGTGTTTTTTCTATTACACTCACTATTTTAGCAACTCAAATCGGTGGAGGGTGCCTTTTAGGTGCCTGTGACGAAGCATATCAGACAGGTTGGTCTGTGCTTTTCTATCCAGCCGGAATGTCAATAGGATTAGTCATACTTGCTATTGGTTGGGGAGGAAAGCTACGAAGACTAAAGATTAATACAATCTCTCAGGTTTTTGAAAAAGTTTATAAGACAAGAAATTTAAGAAAATTTTCCTCTATTTTATCATCCTTGGCTCTTTTTGGAATTCTTCTTGCCCAAAATGTAGCTACAAAGAAATTTTTTCATTCCCTTGGGTTTACAAATGACTTAATATTCTATTTATTTACTATTTGTGTGATTTGTTACACAGCTTTTGGAGGGTTCAAAGCTGTTGTACAAACAGATATTGTTCAAATAATTTTTTTACTTATGATCTTCTTTGGAGTGTTTTTTTTCGTGAAGTTCTCTCATAGCATTCCCACTACGCAAACTACACCAGGTATCTGGAAGAGCGGAAGTGTTTCAGGCATATCACTGTTCTTATTACCACTTTTATCTATGCTGATGGAGCAGGACATGGCGCAGCGTTGCTTTTCGGCAAGAACCAGTAAAGTAGCGTCTTATTCCTGCTGGATTGCGGCACTTATTCTTTTAGGTACAAGTTCCGTATCGGTATACTTTGGCGTGGCATTAAATGCTCTTGGCGTAGATGTGGACCCATCAAGTGGAGCTTTGATGACCTTTGCGCAAACGATTATGAACCCAGTATTTCAAGCTCTTTTTGCATGTGCAATTTTACTTGCAATCGTATCTACTGCTGATTCACTTCTATGTTCTATCGCATCTAATTTTGTGTTTGATTTTCTAAGAAGGTTTCATAATAAAAAAGCGATTCGCCTCTCTTCTATTATCGTAATTGCCCTTGGTGTAACTTCAACTTTGATTGTGTCGTTTTGTGAAAACTTAATTCCTTTATTGATGCCATCCTATGAACTTATTGTAGTTACCTTTTTCCCTTCGATTTCGATAGCGATTTTCAAGAAAAATTTATCCACGAGGAGTGCTGTAGCATCTGTAGTCACTGGAGTCTGTTGTTTTATTTTATTTAAGATCGTAAGACTACCAGTTCCAAGCGAATTAGTAAGTTTAATGTGTTCATATGGAGCTTTTTTCCTATTTAGAGAAAAAGCTGTAGAAGAATCATTGGAAGTTGCAACGTAGCAAAAATGAATTAGCTAGTCTGGTCAAATGTATCTTCTATGTCTGTGTGATGTTTACGATCATAAATGATTCGATCTGCAAAATTTTCGATTTCTTTTTCTGAAATGTTTTTGATCTTCGATGAGTTTTTTAGAAAATTGACAAGTTCTTTTTTTTGTAGTTCAAGAATTCGTGAGAGCTCCTCTTCGTAATTTTCTTGATTTTTTGGGTTCTTAAGAAGAAATCCAAAAAATTTACGTATTGCTCTCTCTTGTTTGTTGATAATGTTCTGAGAACACTCCGCTAAAAATAGCCATCTGTAGCCATTATCGACAATTGCTTCTGACTCTTTTTTCCCAAAAAGAGAAGTTTTTGATTTTTTAGGTCTTGGGTACATATGATCTACTCCACTTTAATAATATACAAATGTTGATTGTAGTAAAATCTATACATCATATTTGCATGCTTATTATTGTATTATCAATCAAATAATTTAAATATTCAACTAAATAATAAATATATTTAAAAAAATGTTTTATTGACTAATAATTAATGGTTTACCGAAATTTCATTATATGAATATTGCAAACTCAAAGAAAATAAAAATTTGATTTATTATATTCAATTTTTTTGTTATCAAGGGAGATTAAACGCCTAATAAAATTTATATAAAATATGATTAAAATATCCCCTCGATTTCTTGTGTTTTTTATAAGTTTGATGCTTTTTCAAAGCAGTTATTCTATTACAAGAACGTGGGATACAGCAGCAAATAACCAGCTTTGGAATCAGGATAGCAACTGGGATCCAGCCACTGGCTATCCAGATGGAACAAATTTTGATGCGGTCTTTTCTAATATAATTACAAATAATAGAAATGTTCAGATAACGACAGGCGTCACTGTTGCAAGTATTGAGTTTGATGATAATAACAGATATACCATTCAGCAAAATGCGGGTGGCCAAATCACGATGGATACGGTCTCTGGCAATGCAGCCATTACTGTAAATACCTCTTTTGGAACAGCAAGACATGAGATTCAAACTTCGACTGTTTTAGCAGAAAATTTGACGTTTACTCAAAACAACACCAACAATCACTTTAGATATACAGGTACAATCAGCTCTAGTGGATCGTTTGGCATTACCAAAGAAGGGAATGGACAACTGCGTTTCGGACAAAATAATGGGAGTGCAAACACATATACTGGAGATACAATTGTAAATGCGGGAAACTTGTTTCTTAATAAGCCCAATAACGTTGCTGCTATCCCAGCAAATACAAGTGTAACTGTAAATGGTGGTCAACTCCGTCTTCGTAGAAATAATATGTTTGGATCAGGTGTTGATCTTACTCTAACTGGTGGTACATTCAACATGGATAACAGAATTGTTATCTTAGACTCTTTAACAATCACTGGTGGAAATTTCAATAACACCAATAATGATATCACACTCACAAATTCAACAGGCACAGCTCTATCTATCATTAACAATACAATTGTGGGTGATATTTTTATAACAGGTGGATCGAATGGAAATGTTGCTTTTACAGGAGCCTCTGGTACAGCAACTCTTTCGGGAGCTTTTGATCTTGGAGCAGTAGTTCGTACATTTAATATAGCAAATGGCTCAGCTGCAATCGATATGAATTTATCAGGTATTATATCTGGAACAGGAGGCATTACTAAAACAGGAGCTGGAACTCTTGAATTTAGTGTAGGGGGGAGTAATACTTATACCGGTTTAACAACGGTCACTGCTGGAACCTTGAATTTAAATGCAGGAGGCAATTCCATTGCTGGAGATATCACTATCAATGGAGGAACGCTGCAACTTCAATCTGCTGATCAAATTGTCAATACATCTGATGTGACTCTTTCATCTGGAACATTCGATTTTAACAGCCTTGCCGAAACATTTAATTCTTTTACAATTTCTGGTGGAACCGTTTCGAATCCAGCGACCATCACACTTACTGACTCTGAATCGACTCTGAATATTTCGTCTGCAATTACGATTGGAGGAACTGTTAGTTTTACAGGCGCAACATCTGTAAATCCTCTTATTGAAGTAACAACAGCTGTTGCTCCAACACTTAATAATATCAACCTTGGTTCAGCTGATAGAGTGATTGATGTCGATGATGCTTCTGGCACACTCACGATTGCAGGGGTAATTTCAGAGTCGGCTCAGGCAGATATTACAAAAGAAGGTTCTGGAATTCTAACGCTTAGCGGAACATCTGCAAATACCTTTACTGGTGATGTAATTATTGATACAGGTATTGTTCTTCTCAATAAGACATCTGGTAATGCTGTTAATGGGGACATTACCATCAATGCAGCGACATTTTTAGGAATATTTGCGTCCAATCAGATTGCTGATAGCTCTACAGTAGACGTTGTTGGTGGAAATTTTGTAATGTTAAATGCCGCCTCTGAAACTATTGCAGCCTTAAATGTTTCTAGTAATGGAACAATTCTGATGCTAAATGCTGGAACTTCAACTATCACATCGACTACAGTCACAACTACTGGAACGTCTACTTTTGCGGTGAATAATGCTTCAGGAATTTTGGATTTTCCAAATCCCATTTCTGGTACAGGCGGCATAACAAAAATAAATGCTGGAACTGTAAACTTCTCGACTAGCTCTGCAAACACATTTGGAGGGCTTGCAAGCGTTACAGGTGGCACCTTAAATTTAAATGGATCTGCAATTACCATCCCAGGAAATGTAACTGTTAGCTCTTCTGGAACTTTGCAAGTGTCTACGTCTAATCAAATTGCAAATACTTCAACTGTTACTATTAATGGAGGAACACTCATTCTAGCCAATGCTATTTCCGATTCTGTTTCTATTTTAGATGCTACAGGCGCTGCAACTTTTAGTAAGACTGATGCAACCAGCGCAACCATTACAGCGCTTACATCGGCATCTATTTCTGGTACAACAGCTCTTTCAGTTACAAATGCCTCGGGAAACTTTATTTTAGCGGCAGATGTATCAGGAGTTGGAAGCTTTACAAAGACAGGAGCTGGAACTTTTACATTTGGAGATGGGTCTGGATTAGATAATTCTTATACAGGTGATACCACCGTCAGCGCTGGTATTTTAGCTCTTAATAAACCATCCGGAGTAGATGCGATTCCAGCAAGCACTACAGTAAATATTACTGGGGGTACTCTACGGCTTTTAGCAGCAAATCAGATCGATAATACTGCAGATGTTGATTTGTCCTCGGGAACATTTGATTTAAATAGTGTGAACGATACGATCAATTCTCTTTCTGTATCTGGTGGATCTGTTACAAATGTAAGTACATTAAATCTTAATGATATGGAAGATGCCCTAGTTCTTGCATCAACCATTTCAATTGGGGGTACCATTGGACTTACTGGACCAACTAGTGCCAATGGGGTAATTTCTGCGCAAAATGCAAATGCCTACTCTTTAAATAATCTTGCCTTAGGAACTGTTCTTAGAGTAGTTGATGTTACCAATGCTTCTGGATCTCTCGGTATAGCTGGTGTGATTAGTGGGAGTGGTGCACTCACCAAGCAAGGCCCTGGAACGCTGACATTTTCTGGAGGGATGGCTAATTCGTATACAGGGCTCACAACTGTCACAACTGGAGTTTTGCAACTCAATAAGTCGGGAGTAAATGCAATTGTTGGAGATATTCTAGTAAATGGTGGTACTCTTGCTTTACAAGCATCTAATCAGATAGCGGATACCTCTGATGTTTCTATATCGTCGGGAATGATTAATTTTAACAGTAACTCAGATACGATTAATTCATTGACTCTTTCGGGTGGGACGCTATTGAATCTTTCTATGCTTGATCTAAATGCAAGTAGCTCTGCTTTGGTTGTGTCTGTAGCAGATTCAATTGGAGGTAGTGTAAATTTACTTGGTGGTGCGTCTGCTAGTACAGTGATAGATGTTCAGGGAGCAATTTCATTTTCATTAGCAGCGCTTGATTTGCGTGATCAAACAAGAGTGATTGAAGTAGATAACGCATCAGGCGCACTTATTATAACAGGTGTTATCTCTGAGACTTCTGGAACAGGTGGTATTACAAAAACAGGGCCTGGAATCTTAGATCTAAATGGGTCGGCAAGTAATACCTATACTGGTATAACAACAGCGACTACTGGAACAATTACGTTAGATAACTCTGCAGGAAATTCTATTCCAGCAGATTTAACAATTAACGGTGGAACGGTTCAACTACTTGCAGCCAATCAAATTGCAAATACATCTGATGTAACTCTTTCTTCTGGAACATTTGATTTAAACTCTCTTAATGAAACGGTAAATACACTTACAATATCAGGTGGATCAGTTTCAAATGTATCAACGCTATCATTAAATGATAATACCCTTGCTTTGGATGTATCGACACCTATTACAATAGGTGGAACGATTCATCTAACAGGGACATTCAGTGCAAGTAATACAGTAAGAGTTACAGGCGCAAATACTGTAAATCTAAATAATGTCAATTTAGATGCCCAGGTGCGCACTTTAAATGTAAGTAATGGATCTGGGGTATTAGACATTGGAGGTCTAATATCAGGTTCCGGTGGTATTACTAAGACAGGAGCTGGAGCGCTCGAGTTTTCAGGAGGCTCTTCTAATACATATACAGGTCAGACAACGGTTACATCTGGAACACTCGATTTAAATATGAGTTCGGGAACAGCCTTAGTTGGATCATTACTTATCAATGGTGGAACTGTATTTCTGCAAGGAACAAACCAACTTCCAACTACATCTGATATCACAATGTCTTCGGGAACTTTTGATCTAAATAATAATGCAGAAACTTTTAGCTCTCTTACCATATCCGGTGGAACGCTTTCCAATGTCAATACATTGACCTTGACATCTGCAAGCGCCGCTTTAAATCTTTCTACCAATATTGCAATCGGTGGCCAGATTTTATTATCTGGTGGAGCATCGGCAAGTTCTGTAATTGATGTAACAGGCGCTGTTACAGCGTCACTTGCAGCTTTAGATCTAGGAACCCAGACAAGAGTGATCGATGTCGATAATGGATCAGGAACACTTACGATTACAGGTTTAATTACGCAATCAGGTGCAACGGGTGCGATTACCAAAACAGGCTTAGGAACGCTTACTTTAAATGGATCAGCAACTAATACCTTTGCTGGAACTACCACAGTGACAGCTGGAACATTAGAGTTAAATAATACAGCAGGGTTTGCAATTGCTGGAAATGCACTAGTTAATGGTGGAACACTCGAATACTTGGCTGCTAATCAAATATCAACAACATCTGATGTATCTATTTCATCTGGAACCATTGATTTTGGGAGTTTTGCTGCAAGTATTAACTCACTAACTGTATCAGGTGGAGCTCTATCGAATGTAGGAAATTTAACACTGAATGATAATGAAGCTGCTTTAAATTTATCAGTTGGCGCAAGTTTTGGTGGAACAATTACCTTAGCTGGTGGCGCATCTGCAAACTCTGTTATCGATGTTACAAACGCTGTTTCAGCATCCATTACCAACTTAGTTTTAGGAGCGCAAACAAGAGTTATTGATGTAGATAATGCATCTGGAACTCTTACCGCATCTGGGGTGATTTCAGGGACCGGCGCTGTGACTAAAGCTGGATCTGGAACTCTTACATATAGTGGAACTTCTGCAAATACACATACTGGAAATACGACAGTGTCCTCTGGAACGCTTAACCTAAACAAAACTGCTGTAAATGCAATTGTTGGAGATGTATTTGTTACAGGTGGAACGCTTTTCTTATCACAGGCTGGACAAATAGCAACTACATCAGATGCAACGCTATCTTCTGGCAGCATTGATTTTAATTCTCAAACAACGAGTCTAAATTCGTTTACGATGTCAGGTGGAACCGTATCCAATATTACAACGCTAAGTTTAGCAGCTACAGAAGCTGCTCTCAATTTATCCTCAAGTGTATCACTTGGTGGTCAGATTAATCTAATAGGTGGAGCGTCAGCGAATAGTATCATTGATGTAACGGGGGTATCAACCACATCTATTACAAATTTAGGCCTTGGCTCTGCAGACCGTGTGATAGATGTAGATAATGCATCAGGAACACTTACTATCTCCGGTGTAGTATCTGAAATGGCTATGTCAGATATCACTAAAACAGGATCTGGGAGTTTAACCTTTAGTGGCTCATCTGCCAATACGTTTACAGGTGATCTGATTATCAATGGTGGAGATGTTACACTAAACAAGTCTTCAGGAAATGCTATTTTAGGAGACGTTACAATCAATGCATCTACGATGCTTGATATTGACGCCTCAAATCAAATCGCAGATACATCAACAGTGACTATTGCAGATGGAACACTTCGATTCCAAAATGGATCATCAGAGACGGTAGCAACACTGAATGCAACAGGGGCAGCAACAATTCAGATGTTTGATACTGGAACCTCCACATTAACAGGTACCACTGCATCGATTGGTGGTGCAACTGCTATTAATGTAGATAGTGGATCAGGGACCTTTATTGTATCAGCTCCAATTGCAGGAGCTGGTTCAATTACCAAGACAGGTGCTGGAACAGCAACCTATAGCGGATCATCAGCAAACACATATACAGGAGATACAAC
>JAJFMH010000007.1 GCA_021772245.1 Chlamydiota bacterium
GGGTTTTCAGAAACTCTTCCATCTCATTCGGATGTACCGGATGAGAAAGGTTCTTATATAGCCTTTTCTCTACCTGAAAGGACTGAGAAAAGATTCTATTGGAGATACCTTGGGAAAGTAGCTAAAAAGCTCCGAATGGCTCATGCAGAGCACTTTCGGGTGAGAAATACTCAATCCGTAGGAACACTTGTTTCTACGTGATGAAAAGCCTCGAAAGTTGTTGGTGAAATCCCAACACATGAATCGTTAGCAGAACTGCTTGGCTAACGTATTTATCCTGTCATAGGTAGATTTGGATAGATTTTTAGAAGCGGTTGAATAGAACCTCTAGATCTACAGGTAGTACTCTACCTGACACAATAGCATCACTTAATGGAATCGGAGTACCTGATAAGTCTATTGGTGCTACGCACCCAAGTTTTCCTTTGCAATCTCGGATTGCATTATCATCAGCAAAAACAGTTACAGTATTTATGTCTTCTGAATTGTATGGGTACTGTTTTCCAGCAGATGGAGCTTCGCCATTTGAATTCCAATGTGGCCAATCACATTGCGTAAATGATGAGTAGCCATTATAAAATGCATATACTTTTTCAGTAGAGTCAAGGATTTCACCTGTGTCATCTCTTGTCCATACTCCAGTCTTTGTTGCTTCATCATAAGAATAGGTAACAGTAATGTCGAATGGCGGTATGAGCTTTACTTCTCCTGCGCTATCTTGATTGAGTTGAATTCTTCTTTCATTTTCCTTTTCAAATTCGGCTTGTACTTTAGGGAAGTCTTTCCCAAATGATTGCAGTTGTATGGTATAACCATTTCTACAATTCGTGCTTAGGTAATCTAACAATGTATAAAACGCATGAGGAATTGAGGATTCGGTGATTTTTTCTTTTGCAAATTCCACAACCTTCCGTGCGGATTCTGCAAATGGATATTCGTTGTCCATTAGAAACTCTAATTGGGCTTCCAAAACATCTTTTTTCTCACCAAGAGAATCCAAGTTTTTCTCTAATAGATCTACAAAATGAGAGAAGACTGCTACTCGATCTTTTTTATGAGCTTTTTCATGGTAATCACCAAGGTCCATCTTTTGGTGTACAAAATCAAAAAACGGCATCTCTTCTCCAGACCCATCCCAATCAAAGGAAATCATCTTAGAAAGTAAAGTGTTGATTCCACCTACTGGATCTTTCCCTGTTGAAGAGTCTTCAAATAAAATGCACTGGTTGATATCTAAGTGATATACCACTCTTACGGTAATGGGAGAATCATGTGGAGGTTGAAGAGATCCATTATTTGTTTCTTCATAAAAAGAAATAAGTCTCTCAAGCACATCTTGAGCGGGCAGATATTCTATTGTTTTTGATTCAGCAACCGCAGCCATGAATTTCTCCAGGTAGTTAGAAAAAAGGCAGCCTAGTAGATGTAAAGATTATTTTCCAAGCGTTTTATTAGCATCGATGTACCTGGAATTTTTATTGATTTTGAAATATAATTTTTTACTTTCTTCACTCACATCCTGGAGCAAATCATGTTCAAAAAAATTCTAACTACAGCAATGGTGCTTGGAGCTCCTTTGTTCTCACAGATTAAGACAATTTCAAAAGTATCTGATATTGACCAATCTCTTTTAAATAAAGAAAATGTCATTTTTATCTTTGATGTTGACTGGGTCCTTTCAAAAAGCGCAGACCCTGCATTTCAATATCAAAATATGGTGAAATATAGATCAGTTGCTAAATCTATTATGAAAGATTTTACAATTGAGCAAAAAGACAGGTTTCTATCCCTGATGGCATTGAGTTCAAAACCGGTTTTAGTTGAAAACGAAATGCCTTCATTTATCCAAGGCATCAAAGATAAAAATGTACCTGTTGTTGCACTCACTGCCATTTGTTGCAAAGGGGAAGACGAGAAATGTGTCAAATCATGGAGATATGAGAGTCTGAAAGAACTTGGCATAGATTTTTCAAAGACGGATATTTTAGAAAGCGGTAAGACATTTATACATTACCCAGAGCATCTTGGTTGCAGGCCGTGTTATTATAATGGAATTATATTTTCAAATGGGAGCCATCCGGACAATGAGAAGGGAAAAGTTCTCATTTCTTTCCTGGAAAAAGCGAGCATTAAGCCTGCAAATGTTGTTTTTTTTGATGATCGAAAATCTAATTTAGAGTCTGCTGAAAAAATGCTTCGATCCACTTATCCCAAAACATCATTTTATGGATATCTTTATGGAGGTGTAAAAAAAGGAAAAGCGGAATCGATCTCCAAAAAAGAATTTACTGCGAAATGGCAAACCTTAGCAGATAAAGTAAAAACACCGATAGAATCAAAGAAATAGTCTTTTTAAGCTCTTGTGATAAGTTGTAAAGCAAGCATTTGCTACGCAAATGCTTGCTTATTAAAGAGCTTAATTATTTAGAAATTCTAAGATAGTTTTATCTCGTTCTTTATATAAATTTCGAAGGCAATGATTGCCTTCTTTAAATTCTACTAAGGTCACATTTGCATTATTTTCTCGTAGCTTTTCTGTCATCTTTTGACCATGCGCTGGAGAAACTCTCGTATCTTGCATTCCTTGAAGGATAAGAATAGGCAGAGTATTTTGGATTAAATGAGCATGCTTCGTTGGTGATCTTTTTTCCATCCATACTTCTTTGTTAATGCCAATTTTTAACCCAAAATCATCTGCAAACATATTTTTCATATCTCTTCGCTCTGAGATAGTAGTTTCCATATCCAAAAGTCCTGATAGAGAGACTGCTTTATCGAAATAATCTTGTAGCTCTCTATATCTTGTTAGGGCTAAAAACATTTGCATGCCACCTCGTGATCCGCCGAGGATAAAACGTTTGTTATGAGAAAGTGGTCCCATTCTTTTTTCTAAGGTCGGAATATGATTTACAAGGTGCAAAACGTCATTTACATCTTCTCCTCCAAACTCATCTTTGCCATCACCAATACTTCCTCTATATGAAGTAATTAAGACATTGCAGTTGTGATATAGAGAATATGAAGATAGTGGAGATGGAAGAGAAAGTAATCTATTTCCACCTCGTAAGAAAACAAGTAAGTTTGCATCCTGAGAGGGAATATAGGATAAAAATCCTTTTACAGTTGTGTTATCACTTGGATAAGAAAATGTATAGAAACGTCTGGACTGTGATCTAGCTTTATTTTTTAGATAATCACAAAATAGGTCACTCGAGTAGACTTTTTCTGTAATGTCTTGAAAGCTTGCACCTTCCTCTAAGTCATAGAAGGGGATGTTTTGTTTGCACCTCTCTAATACTCTACGACCTTCTTCTTTTCTTTTAGATATCACATCAGCAGATGTGATATCTAAAGAAAAGCAAAAAATGGGGAAAGTAAGCAGGGTGAAAAGTAGATATTTTAACATAGGATTACCTTACGTTTCGTTTCTGATTGGGTGAATGTTACTGACCCCGCCATCGATAACAAGGTCTGAACCCATGATGTAGCTTGCGCCCTCTGAGCATAAAAAGGCAGCAGCCTTTGCAATTTCTGCTGGTTCTGCAAATCGTTTTGCAGGGATTTGAGCTCTTTTTTTATCTAAAATTGCATCTGTGACGTTGCGACCCTTTGTTAGGATTGGGGTCTGTGTATAGCCAGGTGATAGGGAATTTACTCGGATATTTCGATCAAGTAAGTCTGCAGAAAAGTTTTTAGCAAGGCATGTAACAGCAGCTTTGGAAGAGGCATAAATGCTACTGTGATATGTCCCAATAAGAGGTGCAATTGAGGAGATCAGCACGATGGAGGCGCCATCTTTGATATGAGGTAAAGATGTTTGTACTGTAAAATAGACGCCTTTGTAGTTAGTGTCTACAATTTCATCAAATAGACTTTCATTAGCGTCTGCAACATGGCATTTTTTTACGATACCGGCATTTGCAATAAGGATGTCGACTTTGCCAAAAGTTTGTTCTGTTTGTGTAAACAAATTTTGTAAATCAGAATGCTTTTTCACATCCCCTTGCACATAGATTGATTGCTGGAGGGCGCCTGAGGTTTGTTTAAGACTCGCTTCGTGTCTGCCAAAGATGGCAATTTTTGCGCCATTTTTATTAAAATGAGTAGCTATTGCTTTGCCAATACCACTATTTCCACCTGTAATTACAACAACCTTTTCTTTGAACTCTTTCACGAACATCTCTCCTATGACTTAGCAACTATCACGCTATCACAGAGTTGATTTTTCTTGGGTATAAAATGATAAAAGACAAGCAATTATGCTTTAGGAATTGGAATGCTTATGTACTCTTTTAAGGCTTATTTTCAAACAAAAAAACCCTTTGTAGAAATTCTCTACAAAGGGTTTCGACAATCAAATTTGGTTGCACAAATTTTTTGTTCTTTAATTATTCACTAAATCAGAGAACGCTCTCTTGTTCCGTTAGCTATATTTGATAATTGCTCTAAATTTACATAAGTCATTCCAGGGTAACTTCTAGTAAGTCTAACCTTCATCTCATCAGTCAAGGTATTATCTTCATGTATTGAGAATGAACGTATTTGATCCTCTGTTGCCATTCCAAAACTAGCATTTACAAAAGTTGGATCAAAGGTACTTTGGAAGAACGAACGTGCATAAGCAATGATTCTTATTAGAAAATTTGCATTTTCGGTTGTTGTTTTAGCAAATGCCTGGAAAGCTTCGATCGTGGTACATAGCGCTTGTCCATTTATTCTCTCTCTAGCATTAAGGCGAGTGTCATCTAAAGTATTTTTAAGTAAGTTCGAAACATGGTTTTCTACTTCTTTCACTGTAACAATAGGGTTTTGCTCATTACCCGCTGCTACTCCTTCGATAGACACTGTTCCAAACCAAGAAATAGTTGTGTTTAGTTCTTGATCATCAAAAAAAGCATTCAAAAATTGACTAGTGGCACCAGCTGTTTCACAATTATGTATTGTTGTCATAAATTAAACTCCTTAATTTTTTATAGACTTAGTTAAACAATTGCCCATGAGTATTGATTTAGGATAATTAAAAGTCAACAATATCAATTTTTTTAATTATTGAAGCTTATTTATTTCTTAGATTTAAAAAATTTTCAGCTTTATTTAATTAAGGCAGAGTGGATTAAAATCAGTTGGAAATAGATGTGATCTCGTTGATAGCCTGCAAAAGAAATAAATTGGATTAATATAAAATTATTTTTATAAGAAAAATAATATAAGGAGTTTCCATGCAATATATTATATTTTTTTTATTAAGCGTTTCTGTTTTTCAAGGGTGCTCAAAAAAACCGATTACTAAGAGACTTCCTGTAAATGTCGAGGCGGCAAAAGCTACTCAAAAAAAAATTCCTATTTTTATTGAATCTATCGGTCTTGTGAAAGCCTATAATCATGTAAAGATTAAGTCTCAGGTTGAAGGGTGGCTTGAAGAGCTGCATTTTGAGGAAGGAACTCACGTAAATAAAGGAGATCTTTTATTTACAATAGATCCTAGGCAATATGAGGCCGCTGTTGAAGAGGCTGAAGGAAAGCTTTTAAAGTATGAATCGGATTTAGTGTTTGCTCTTGATCGAGTAGAGCGGTATGGGCAATTAGTTGCTGATAACTACGTATCCCAGATTGAATTTGATCAGTATACAACAAATGTAGCGATGCTTGAAGCCTCAATATTGAGTGCAAAAGGAGCTCTTGAGAAAGCGAAACTTGATTTAGAGTACTGCTTTATCCGCTCTCCTATCAATGGCCTTACAGGTAAGAAATTAGTAGATCCAGGAAATTTAGTTACAAATGATGGATCGAAACTTCTTGTGGTGAATCAACTGCAGCCTGTCTTTGTTGATTTTCCCGTTCCAGAAAAAGATCTGATTACAGTTTTGCAAAGGGAGCGAAATGAATCACTTCGAGTAGAGGTAACTATTCCAAATAGTAAACTTCCTCCCTTCGAGGGGAAACTTGTTTTGGTAGATAATGCTGTAGATAACAAAACGGGCATGATCCCACTTCGAGCCGAATTCACCAACCAGATGGAGTATTTGTGGCCAGAACAATTTGTTCGAGTGAAACTGATTCTCGAAGAAAAACCAAATGCAATACTTGTTCCAGAAACAGCTGTTAATATGGGTCAGAAGGGGGAATACGTTGTTTTGATTAGTGGGGACAAAAAAGCATCAATGAAACAAGTGCAGGTTGGAGAGAGAGTGGGTTCCATGGTTGAAATTACCGAAGGGGTAAAGAAGGGTGAATTGGTCGTTACAGATGGGCAGTTACTTGTAAGAGAAGGCTCTGAGGTAAATATCAAAAGGATGCTGAAATGAATCTTTCTTTTCCATTTATCAAAAGACCTGTAATGACAACGCTAATAATGTTGCCACTTATCTTGTTTGGAATTGTAGCCTATAAAATGCTTCCTGTATCCACGATTCCAGTCATTGAAGTGCCAACCATTCAAGTCACTGCAAGTTATCCAGGAGCATCTCCTGGTGAGATGGGAAGGCAAGTTGCAGGACCACTAGAGAGGCAATTCATGCTTATGCAGGGAATTGAATTTGTAACTTCTGAAAATGATTATGAAAATACTACCATCATTTTGCAGTTTCATGAGGGAACAAATATAGATGTGGCTGCATCAGAAGTGCAAAATGCAATTGATAAAGCTACAGGGCAGCTTCCTCAAGATCTTCCCAATCCACCGACATATACTAAATCCAACCCTTCAGATACTCCTATTTTATATGCAGTGATTCATTCGGATCGAATACCTGATGCAACGCTTTATGATTATGGATATTCTTTTATCGGGCAGCAAATTGGTACAATCGATGGTGTTGCTGACATTGACACATATGGGTATCCCTATGCTGTGCGAGTCAAAGTAGACCCAGAGGCGCTTGCATCACGTGACATTTCTTTAAAAGAAGTAGCAAATGCAATTAATCAGGGAAATCCTGATATGCCAACAGGTAAGTTTTATGGTTCACAAAGAAGTATTACAACAAGGACATATGGGCAACTTTATAAAGCATCAGACTATGATGAATTAATAATCAAATACCAAAATGGAAGTCCTGTGCGGGTTAAAGACGTTGGAAAAGCGAGTGCAAGCCTGCAAAACGATAAAAGCAACTTCAGTTGGATTACCAAAACGGAAGGTGCAGTTGGAGTGGTTGTTCTCGCTATTTTCAAACAACCTGGATACAACACTCTTGAAGTGTGTCAAGGTATTGAGTCGCTACTTGATAGATTAAAGGAAGATCTACCCGCAGCGATTGAATTAACGGTTCCATTTACGCAGTCGACTTATATTAAACAGTCTGTTGATGAAGTGGAATATACGCTTCTTATTGCCTTTTGCCTGGTTGTGGCTGTTGTCTTTATTTATCTGGGTAAAATCAGAAATAGTGTCATTCCTCTTATAACTTTGCCAATTACCATTACGGGAACTTTTATACTGATGTATGTGTTTGGATACAGCCTTGACATCATGAGCTTGTCTGCGATTACACTCTCAATTGGATTTTTGGTTGATGATGCTATTGTCGTTTTGGAAAACATTGTTCGTTTTGTCCAAAAAGGGGAGGATCCATACAAAGGCGCCATAAATGGATCCAAACAAATCATGTTAACTGTGATATCGATTTCTCTGTGTTTATGCGCCGTATTTTTACCTATGCTTTTTTTAGGAGGATCAGTTGGAAAAATTTTCCATGAGTTTTCAGCGGTCATTATCATAGCTGTACTATTCTCGGCTTTTATTTCTCTTTCACTTACTCCAATGCTTTGTTCTAGATTTGTTCCAAGTTACCAAGAAGGTCAAAAATCGAAAATGGAGAAGTTTTCAGATCGATTGAACGACAAATTACTTCATTTCTATCAGAAGGCACTAAAATGGTCTTTAGATCATAAAAAAAGCGTACTTGTTTTTTGCGGAGTCAACCTAATCATATCATTGTTTCTTTTTAAAGTTTTACCCAAAGAGTTTCTTCCACCCAATGACTTGGGAGTCATTCAAGGATTTATGATTGCAGATCAGGGGACATCTCCTGAGCGAATGGAGAAGTATTTAGATCAAGTGACAGATATTTGTATTAAGAATAAAAACGTCGATACAATGGCAAGAATGGATAGTATGCCAACAGATAACCAGGCGATGTTTTTTATTAATTTGATTCCAACATCTCAAAGAGAAGATATCTGGAAATGCATCGCAAATATTAGAGAGGAGCTTTCTGAAGTTATCGGTATTATTCCTTTTTTAAAGGCCTTTCCCCTCATTAACCTTCAAGTAGGATCGAGCACATCTGCCAAAGGTAATTATCAATTTGTTATGCAAAGCATGAACCCTGATTCCTTGTATGAATCTGCAGAAAAACTTATGCATAAACTTGAAAAACTACCAGAGCTTACGCAAGTATCTTCTGATATGCAGTTAAATGCTCCAACACTTGATATTAATATCTTAAGAGACCAAGCATGGTCATACAGTAATTTAAACGCATTATCAGTTGAAAATGCTCTGATGTATGCGTATGGCGAAACCTACATTTCTAAAATTAACCGCCCAGAGAATATGTATTATGTGATTTTAGAGGCGGAAGATTCTTTTGTGAAGGGGCCAGAAAATTTGAATTCACTTTATCTTGGAAGAAAACAAGACCAAGTCTCTATACAGTCTGTGATTGAGTCGAAGCTTACCGCAGGACCGGCTGAAATTAATCATGTAAATACTATGACATCTGTCACCATTTCATTTGATGTATCACCGAGTTCATCTCTGTCTCAGGCAATGAGTGCTTTTCAACAAGTTGCAGGTGAAACGCTTCCCCAAGGTGTAATTGGCGCGTTTGAAGGAGGCGCAAAAGCTTTCAAAAAGACATTTTTTCAGTTAACCATCTTGCTACTTATTGCAATTTTTGCGATCTACATCATTTTAGGAATATTATATGAGAACTTTTTACATCCTTTAACGGCTCTATCAGCACTCCCAGCAACTGTTTTTGGGGGGCTATTTTCACTTTTTATTTTTGGACAGACACTTTCAATATATGCTTTGATTGGACTTATCATGCTTATTGGAATTGTGATTAAAAATGGTATTTTAGTTATCGATTTTGCACTCGAAGAGATGGAAACCAAAAAGCCCTACGATGCTATCTACTCAGCATGCTCGGTTCGATTTAGACCAATTATCATGACAACACTTGCCGCAATGATGGGGTCAGTCCCCATTGCACTTGGTCTTGGAGGAACAGTTGCAAAGGGGCGAGCGCCACTTGGGATTGTTGTCGTGGGAGGGCTTATCTTCGCGCAACTTGTAACTCTATTTGTAATTCCTGTCTTTTATCTCTACATGGTGAAGTTCCAACAATTTCTTACAAATAAATATGCTCTGTGCAGACCAGGCCCAGATTTATCTGAGATAGAAAAAGATCATGACATATAATTAATTTGAATTGCAAAACAGATTTCTTTTTTTCCAAGAAATAGATGAATTTTGTTAGAATTTATCTTTCATTATTAACGGAAGAATTCATTGTGAGCGAATCGATATATGACCTATTATCTGGAGAATTCAATCCAGAGTTTGGGATTCTTTTTGATGAGATTTGCACATTGGAAAAAGGTGCCAAGCAAAATGGAGATAGTAATGTCTTATCTAATCTAGAAAACTCTTTAAAAATTGATTTAGATAAAGGTGAAAATTCTCTCAGTAGGGTCGATTTTCTAGATCACTTTTCTTATATTGCAATGAAGGTCAATAATCTATTTCATGAAGCTGTAATTAAAAATATTGATAACCCAGAAAAATTAGTTGGTTATAATTTAAATTTTCAATTGAAAAATCTTCTAACATTAGAAAAAATTATTCCTGGATGCACACATAATGTTTTAAAGGCGACTGCAGCAGAAAATACTGTACAAAATATTCAAAAATTAGAGTTTGTTAGAGAAACTGGTGAGAGATACTATCCCACTTACAGAGAGCTTCTCGAAAAAAACAGCTCTGAAATATTGGAATGTTTCAATAAAAACATTAAGAATCAAGGTAAAGAGATAGCAAAGGGTGTTGCAGAGAGTGCTTTGCGCATGAATGATTCATTGACTAAGTTTTTAGATTTTATCGAACGCTTTGATTTATATTTAAATAAAAAATTACCTCCTAAGAAATGCTATATAAAAGCTTCTGAACCTAGATTGAAACTCTATGGACAGGATGTTTTTATTGACAGTGACTTTGAGCCACCTCCCCCTGTGATTAGATCTTGGAATACTTGCTTCTGTAGAGTTGCAGAGCCTTTCACAGAAGACTGAGCTTTGCGTAGTATATCCATGTAGAATAATTTTAGTCGTGAAGAGATAACTGATTTAGTATTTAATGCTGCTCACAGGATAGAAAGAATTTTTCCTTAGTTAATTCTCTTATTTTAATCTTTTTGAGCGCTTGAGATTGAAAGGTGGGTCATGACTTGAATCGAAAAACAAATTTCTTTTTTTAATAGATGCATTTTGCTAGCGTGGAACTTCAGTTACGCTTTAAAAGAGATTAATATGGCCTCAACAGCATTGAATTTAACGCCTGATGACCCTATTGCAGAGCAGCTTAAAGCTCAAATTTGTTTTTTGACTGAGCCAGATAAAGAGAGGTGTGAGAGCTGTTTGTCAGAAATATTGAGTACCGGTTATTCCGTTGAGTTTCTAGCGGTGCTTAGTAAAAGAGTAAATAGCCTGTTTCATGATGTTGTTAAGGAGCATTGCAATGATTTAAAGTTCTTTGAGAAATCTTTGATCCATTTACATCCAGCGATGAGCGAACTCCATCGTTTGGCAACCAGATTTCAAGATATGGAGCAATTTGATAGTTTCATGCTAGATGTATTTGCTGAAACCCTTAAAAAAAATAGCAAATGGAAATTGAAACATCTAAAAGATATTTACCACCTTCCAAAATATGATGTTTTTTTATGTAGCTCAATTGTAAAAATAAATCAGGCTTATGAGAAGAAATTTCCAGAAGTTCCAGCAGTTCCTGCATTTCCAACTAGAACAGAAGTCGCTGAATCAAAAGGTAAAAACGTTCGTTTCGCAGAATCACCCGTTAATTTTGCTTCTAATGCAACATTTTCAAGTGATACAATTGCGATTGAATCCCGAAGGGGAACCAATAGATTAGGTCCTCAACAAAGAAATCAAATCAACAACGATCCTGCAGACAGCCTGACAGAAGAGGATTTTAATAATCCAATTGAAACATCAAGTTGGAAGTGTTGCTGTTTGACCATTCATGAAGTAAAAAAGTCTGGGTCAGTAGAATGGAGTTGTTGTTGATCATAATGGGTAATAAGCAAGAAGAACCTGTGATATTTTTTCTCTTGAAGCCACATGCTTTTTGCTTTCAAGATCTTTAGAAGCAGCAAGTATTTGCTCTTGTTCTTTCGCAGTAAAAGCTCTTAGAAATGACTCTTCTCTGAGCTTGAAGGAGATCTCTACTAAGCTTTGCATATCAATGTTTTCGCTATCCAATTCTTGCAGTTTTTTTAAATAGCTCTGCAGCATCTCAATGCTTTTTTTGCTCATGGAAAAATGTAGGGTTTTTCTTTTTAGCTATATCTTGTAATAGATTTAAAAAAAAACCTTAATTCGATCTAAGAAAGATTTTTTCTTAGGAGAATTGTTCGGTGTTTCTAGAGCAGAAAATTCCTCAAGAAGTTTCTTCTGTTTGTCGGAGAGATGCACTGGCGTTTCAACAGAAATTTGTACAATAAGATCACCTTTGCCATGTCCATGCACATTGGGGATTCCTTCTCCTTTGACTCGAAGCAGCTTTCCATTTTGTGTACCTGATGGAATAGTTAGTTTGCATGATTTAGAGAGCAGAGTTGGGATCTCTTTTTTACACCCAAGCGTTGCGTCTGTAAAACTAATAGGTAGTTGCAGTAGAAGATCATCTCCATCTCTTTGGAATAAGTCGTGAGGTTTTACTCGGATATAAACATACAGATCTCCTGGAGGACCTCCGCCTTCACCGGCGTCTCCATAGCCTGCCATTTTAAGACGCATACCATCGTCAACACCTGCAGGTATAGGAATCTTAATGATTTGCTTTTCTTTGGTTTTTCCAGAGCCATGACATTTTTGGCATGGATTTGTGATCATTTTTCCGGAGCCATGACATTTAGGGCAAGTTGTTGCCATGCTAAAAAAGCCACGTGATTGATGCACTTGCCCTTGACCAGCGCATGTAGAACAAGTTTTAATATCACCAGATGATTTTGCTCCAGATCCTGAGCAAGAAGAGCAAGTAGAGTAATTTGCAATAGAGGCTTCTTTTTCAATCCCTTTTGCAGAATCTTCGAAAGAAATGTTAATTGTAAGTTTCTTGCTAGCGCCTTGGAATGCGCCGCCTGATCTTCCATCACCACCTGTAAAGAATGAGTCAAATCCAGAAGATCCTCCTCCTCTGCCGCCAAAGGCTCCCATGAAGGTACGAAGAGCTTCTTCCATGGAGGAAAATCCTTGCCCGCCACCAAAACCTTGGCCGCCCATGCCACCACTCAATCCTTCTTTCCCATACTGGTCGTAGATTTGTCTTTTTTGATCGTCATTTAAGACTTCATATGCTTCAGAGATTTCTTTGAATTTTTTAGCAGCGTCTTCATTACCTTGGTTCTTGTCTGGATGGTATTGAATCGCTTTTTTGCGATAGGCTTTCTTTAATTCTTCTTTAGTCGCTTGTTTAGATACACCGAGGATTTGATAAAAATCTGTCATGTGAAATGTCTTCTTTTTTTGAGTTTTATTAAGCTCTATTCTAGCACGGAATGAAAATATTTAGCAACCCAAGGATTGGATTGCTAAACTATAAATTCAGGTAAGTCATGAGAAATCTGAAGATTAACGACTTTTTTTGATTTTGTACTTGAGTGCAGCTTTAGACTTTGCTTTACTTTTGATAGATGGCTTGTCATAGAATCTATGAGCTTTTGCTGATTTTAGAATTCCTTCTTTATCAAGTTTCTTTTTGAGAGCGCGAAGAGCCTTATCAATTGGCTCACCTGTACGAACTTTTACGCTTGGCATAAATCTTATCTTCCTAGTTTTGAACTTTAGTAGTGTTGCGAATAAGTTTACCAAAGAGAAAGGATATTTTTCAAAGGGTATATCTTCTAAGGTAAGAAAAATTCTATCCTGGCGAATGTATATATTGCAAAGAAAGGTCCTTATAATCAGTAATTTTTTTTTGAAGTTCTTTTTCACGAATGTGATGAAAGACTGAATCAAGATTTACAGATGGTTGTTTTGCCTTTAGGATAGGGTCGTTTAACAGGCTTTTACTACGAGTAATAATGCTACATCTTGAGTTGTATAAATAGCTAAGATCATTTTTAGAGATTAATTGGGGCTTATCTACGTATTGGAGTTTTGAGTCTTCTATTTTTCCTTGAACCTTGTGGATGCCGTGTGATTTTGCATCAATAAGTGCTATAAAGTCACATTCGATCTCAGGTAATAGAGTATAAAGGGAGGAAATAGGCAGCAGGGGGATTTGATGTGTAAAAGAAAATGTTTTTGCAGTGATTGCTCCTATTCGTATTCCAGTAAAGGATCCTGGGCCAGTTGCAAGTGCAATCAAATCAAGTTCCCCAATAGACATTTTCTCATCAAGAAGTAGTTTTTCAATAGAGGGAAGAAGGTGTTTAGATTGATCTCGGATGCCTGGAAGAAATGTTGTAATAGGGGGAACGCCTTCTTTTTTTTGCATGGAAATAAAGCTGCTATCAGAAGTTGTATCTATTAGTAAAATTTTCATATCGAATCATAGGTTTAAATAGGAATAATACTATAACAAAAGGAAGATTTCTATTCTTTGCAGAAATTTATTTTAACTGCTAAACTCGCATCCTGGGCTTATTTCACATGTTTTTTTTACACAAGCATAGTGCGTTTAACCTTGATTTCCTGTAGAAAAAGGAAAAAGTGATACTTTGTAATTTACGAAATTTGGAGATAGTGTTTTGTTTGATGATCCTAAAGATGACGATCTAGAGAATGAAGAATTTATTGAGGAAGAAGTTGGAGAAACACGTGAACCATCTGAAGACGACGATGCATCTGAATCAGAAGAAGATATAGAGCTCAATGAAGAAGATTTAGCAGAAATTGATCTTTCTAAAACTCTGAAAAAAAGGGGAAAAGGAAAGAAAGATGAGCATAAGCACACAAACTTTCCTAAGCAGCTCTTTGTGCTCCCATTGACAAGAAGGCCTTTTTTCCCAGGTATGGCGGCTCCACTTATTATTGAACCCGGCCATTTTTATGAAGTACTTAAAATCATTGCTAAATCAAAAGACAAGATGATTGGCCTATTTCTTACAAAGGAAGAGGATACAAATATCTATGATATGAAAGTTGATGATCTTTGCGAGGTTGGAGTTATTGCAAGCATATTACGAATTGTTCCTATTGATCAAGGGGGCGCGCAAGTTGTTCTTAATATGGAAAAACGTATTAAGATTTCATCTGAGGTTACAAAGTCCAAATACCTTCGTGTGAATGTTGATTATCATGATGATATTATTTTGTCGAAGCAGTCCAAAATTATTAAAGCGTATTCAATAAGCATTATTACAACGATTAAAGAGCTTTTGAAGCTCAATCCTTTGTTTAAGGAAGAGCTGCAGATATTTTTAGGCCACTCTGATTTCACAGAACCTGGAAAACTTGCTGATTTTGCAGTAGCACTTACTACTGCAGGCAGAACTGATTTACAGGAAGTTCTATCTGCTTTTGATATTCAAACAAGAATTGAGAAAACACTTATGCTTCTTAAGAAGGAGTTAGACCTTTCTAAGTTGCAAAGTAGCATCAATCAAAAAATTGAAGCAACGATTTCAAAAACACAAAGAGAATTTTTTTTAAGAGAGCAGCTTAAGACCATCAAAAAAGAACTTGGTTTAGAAAAAGATGATAAAACATGCGATATTGAAAAGTTCGAAGAGCGACTAAAAGGAAAATTGATTCCTGAGGACACGCAAAAGGTAATCAATGAAGAACTTGATAAGCTAAGCGTTTTAGAAGTGCAATCTGCAGAGTACTCCGTTTGTCGTAATTATTTAGACTGGCTCACCATTTTACCTTGGGGCGTTGCTAGTGAAGATTCTTTGAATTTAGCCCACGCTGCAAAAGTCTTAGAGGAAGATCATTACGGCCTAAAAGATATCAAAGAAAGAATTTTAGAATTCATCGGTGTTGGAAAACTCTCAGGTGGCGTGAAGGGTAGTATTATTTGCTTTGTTGGGCCTCCAGGGGTTGGAAAAACAAGTATAGGAAAAAGTATTGCAAGAGCTCTTAATCGTAAATTTTATCGATTTTCTGTTGGTGGAATGAGAGATGAAGCTGAAATAAAAGGGCATCGAAGAACGTATGTTGGAGCTATGCCTGGAAAAATGATCCAAGCTCTTAAAAGCACTCAGACGATGAATCCTGTTATTATGCTCGATGAAGTGGATAAAATTGGAATGAGTTACCAGGGAGATCCTGCCTCTGCTCTGCTAGAAGTTTTGGACCCAGAGCAAAATAGTGATTTTCTAGATCATTATTTGGATGTGAGATTTGATCTTTCTAATATCCTATTTATCGTGACAGCAAATGTATTAGAAACAATTCCAGCGGCACTTAAAGATAGGATGGATATCTTGCGTCTTTCTGGATATATTGCTGATGAAAAGGTGCAGATTGCAAAAAAATACCTCGTGCCTAGAAATAGAGCAAAAGCCGGACTTAAAGCAAAAGATGTCACAATTACTGTGGATGCCCTTCGCGGAATTATTGAAGGTTATGCTCGTGAATCTGGTGTGAGAGGTTTAGAAAAAAGTATCAAGAAAATTCTTCGAAAAGTCGCTATGAAACTTGTTATCAATCAAGAAAGCAAAAAGAAAAAGAAAAGTGTTGTTACCAAAGTTACCCAAAAAAGCTTGGATGAGTATCTCAAAAAACCAATCTTTACATCCGATCGTTTCTTTGAAAAAACACCAGTTGGTGTTTGTATGGGCCTCGCGTGGACAGCGCTTGGTGGCGCTACGCTATATGTAGAGGCGATTAAAAGTTCTTCTGAAAAAACAGCTATGAAGCTTACTGGTCAAGCTGGCGATGTAATGAAAGAATCTGCGCAAATTGCTTGGAGTTTTTTACATAGCGTTTCAGATAAATATGCGCCTAAAAAAGATTTTTTCAAGAAATCAGAAGTTCATATTCATATACCAGAAGGTGCAACTCCAAAAGATGGACCCTCTGCTGGAATTACGATGACAACAGCGCTTCTTTCACTTCTTTTAGATACACCAGTTCTTTCTGATCTGGGAATGACGGGAGAGTTAACACTTACCGGAAAGGTTCTTCCGATTGGTGGGCTTAAGGAAAAATTAATTGCTGCAAGAAGATCAAAAGTAAAAACTCTAATTTTTCCAAAAGAGAACCATCGAGATTATGATGAACTTCCAGATTACTTAAAAAAGGGACTTAAAGTGCATTTTGTAGATCATTTTGATGAGGTCTTTGCGATTGCTTTTCCTAAAAAAGTAAAGAGGAAACCTTAGGATGCATTGGAAAGAGGCTTGCAAGAAAAAAAGACTCTCTACTGATAGTCTTGCAATCAAAATTAAGGAGCTCAAAGCCTCTAGTAAAACGATTGCAACCCTAAATGGGTCCTTTGATTTGATGCATGCAGGGCATTTAGAAATCATCTATCAAGCATCAATGCAAGCAGATGTTTTAATTGCTTTGCTAAATACTGATGCATCTATTAGAAGATATAAGGGTGAAGCTCGTCCTATTATTTCCCTTGAAGATCGCTGCCAGATGATGAGTGCACTTTCGTTTGTAGATTATGTGATCTCATTTGATGAAGATGACCCAAGAAACATGCTGTCTATGATAGAACCAGACGTACATGTGAATGGGTCGGAATATGGAGAAAATTGCATTGAGGCTGGAGTTGTAAAAAAAGGTGGTGGAAAAGTCCATGTGGTATCTTTGGTAGATGGCCTTTCCACATCGAACATTATTGAAAAGATAAAGGGTATATGCGTTTAGTTGGACAGTTGCACGCAAAGGATGCGTTTACATTTCATAATTTCCTTTTACATGAGGGAATTGAAAATCTCTCAGAAAAAACTGCAGAGGATGGAATCATTTCAATTTGGATTCAAAATGAAGATGATTTTGAAAAGGCAGATGCATCTTTTACAGAATTTAAGGCCAATCCAAGTGATCCTAAATTTCAAGTAGAGGCGCCTCCTCCAAAACCCGTAGAGCCATCGGATTCTTACCCTGAGTCGAAAGAAGAACTCCCACCTCATATGGAAAAAGCTCAGAGTAAAAAGTTGCAATTTCATCCGGTTACAAAATTTATGATCGCACTTTGCAGTTTTATCTTTTTATTCAATTTATACCAGGTATCTACCTCTAAAGAAAACACTGCTGCAGTTAAGATCTTTCGTATGTCGAAAATGGAAACAAGTATGCTCTATGATTATCCCATTGGATTTCAAAAGGCGCTTACTTCTTTAGATGATATGGGAATAAGCTATACAGGCAAGGCAGGTGAAAAACAAAAACAAGCATTGGAAGCAATAAATAAAGCGCCATATTGGAGAGGCCTTTATGAAGTTGCGATTACCTATCCTGATGATAAAGCAGCCCTTGATCAACCTCTTTTTGAAAAAATTAAGCAAGGGGAGATTTGGAGGGTATATACTCCAGCTCTTTTGCATGGCGGTTTTCTACACATCCTTTTTAATATGCTTTGGCTTTTTCTACTTGGAAAACAAGTCGAAGAGAGAGTCGGTGGGGTGCGATACATTTGCATGATGATCCTGTTTGCAATTGTTTCGAGTACTTGCCAATATTTGATGAGTGGCTTTTTATTTATGGGCTATTCGGGGGTAATAGCAGGTCTTGCAGGATTTATTTGGATGAGGCAAAAAATTGCTCCGTGGGAAGGCTATCCTCTCCAGAAGGGAACAATTATCTTTCTGGTAGTATTTATCTTAGCGATGCTTGCATTGCAAATCGTATCCTTTATTCTTATTCGATTTAAAATCGCTGATTTCCCCATTTCGATAGCAAATGCAGCGCATATTTCAGGAGCGCTTATTGGCGCCTTTTGCGCTCGGTTTTCTATTTTCTCTAGAGAGGTTACGTGAGCGCTCGAGATTTAATTATTCTTGGTTGTTCTTCACAACAACCTACAAGACTTCGTAATCACGGTGGGTATTTACTTAGATGGAATGGAGAAGGGCTTTTATTTGATCCAGGTGAAGGAACACAAAGGCAGTTTATCTTCGCAGAGATAGCTCCTCCATGCGTTACCCGTATTTTTGTGAGCCACTTTCATGGAGATCATTGCTTAGGTCTTGGGTCGATGCTAATGAGGCTTAATATTGATAAGGTCAAACATCCAATTCACTGCTATTACCCTGCATCTGGAAAGAAGTATTTTGATAGATTACGTTTTGGTACGATCTATCACAATCAAATAGAGGTGATAGAGCATCCTATTTCTGATGAAGGGATAGTCCATGAAGATGACACATTTTCAATTGAGGCGTATTACCTAGCTCATGGTGTAGAAAATCTTGGATGGAGAATCAAAGAAAAAGATCGCATTAAATTCGATAAAGAAAAGCTCAAAAAACTTGGAATCAAGGGTGTGGATGTATCGACCCTTAAGGAACAAGGAACTTTGCTCATTGATAATAAGAAAGTAGAACTAAGTGATGTAAGCTGGATACGCCCAGGTGATATTTTTTCGGTAGTAATAGATACCCTCTACACTGAAAATGCGATTAAGATAGCAAGAGATGCAAAGATGCTTCTTTGTGAAAGCACATATTTAGAAGAGCATGCAAAGCTTGCTAAAGATCATAAGCACATGACCGCAAAGCAAGCAGCACTTATTGCTAAAAATGCAAATGCAAAAAAACTCATTCTTACCCACTATTCTGCAAGATATAAAGACCTGCAGCCCTTTGTAAAAGAGGCAAGAGAGGTATTCGCAAATTCATTTGCTGCAGATGATTTTAAGCGATTTGACTTTCCACTTTAAGCTGCAAAATCGTTGATTTCACTCGATAGAATCTCAAGTTCCATTACGAGTTGCTTTGTAGCTTGCTTGTATTTTGTGTAGACATGCATAACCTTTTGCAGTTTTTCGGTTTGAGAGGCGGTGAGCATGGAAATTTTACCTTCATTGGGAATAGATAAGTCTTGTGTCAAAATTCCATCTACGATTTCGCCAATATTTGTAATTTCAAAGGATTTCAAATGCGTAGCGTCTATACTTTTTTTATGGAGATCCTGCAAAAGCGTAGCCATGCTCTGCAAGTACTCATTTGTATCTACAATTTCTGGTTTTTGCTCGAGCTGCTTGATGCTTTGAATAAAAGCATCTAACTTCTCTTTAAAATCGAAACAAATTTTCTTGTCGCTATCTTCCATGACTATCCTGTCTTTTTTTCTATTTTAATAATTTAGGATTTGATGACCAGAGTTACTTTGAAGTTTCTTGGAGTTGCGTTTGAATAAAGCCCGCAGCAATAGCGAAGGCATTTGAGACATTAAGAGAGTTTTTATAGCCCCGAAGAGGGATTTGAATAAAATGATTTGCTTTTTGAAGGGTACTTTGGGAGAGGCCATATTCTTCATTACCAAGTAGAAGAGTAAAGCTTTCTGGAAATATAAAATCTGAAATACTTTGCGCCTTTTTTACTGTTTCGAGTGCTATCAATGGAGATCTAAGCTTGTCAAAACCCTCGAATGCTTTTTGCGATACAAATGGATAGGCGCCCATTGAGGCCGCTCGTACTTTAGGATGTGAGATGCCAGGTGTTTTATCTGTAAAATGCAATGTGCCAAGTCGAAATGCTTCTACTGTTCGGATAATACTTCCCACATTATGAGCTGATCGCAAATCTTCTAAATAAATATCGATAGGGTAGTTTGGAGTATGATTTGGAGCGTCCGAAGTATTTACATCAATTAAAAGATTAGTCTCAAGTCTATCGATTCCAGAGCATTTTACATGATGATGGAAAAGATCAGAAATGGACTCTTTAGTAAGTGTTGCCTTTGGACTATTCATCCAGAGCTCTAACTTGCGATACTCATTGAGATAGTTTAGATTTTCTGGATCAAAGTATAACTTTTTTAACAAAGCTGCAATTGTTTTATGTTGCAGCTTTACGCTAAGGCTTTGAAATTTGGGCTTTGTAAAGTTCACTTTGTTTTAGAGGTTAAGTAATCTTTCAAAGGACCATCAAAGAAGTGGATACCATCTTCTTCGATTGCAATGATTTTGGTGGCTACATCTGCAATTAAATCTCTATCATGCGCTGCAAAGATTGCCGTGCCTTTAAACTCTTGCAATCCCCAACTAAGTGCGGATACTGATTCTAGATCAAGATGATTGTTTGGTTCATCGAGTAATAAGGTATTATTATCTTCAAGCATCATCTTTGCAAAGATGAGTCTTGCCGTTTCTCCACCAGATAATTTAGAGACTTCTTTAAAGGCATCATCTCCAGCAAATAACATTTTTCCCATTGCGCCTCTGATGTCTTGATCATATGCTGCGGGGATATTAGATTTAATCCAATCAAACGAACTTATTTTTTGAGATTTGTCTATTACTTCTTCATGGTTTTGTGGAAAATAACCAAATTTAACTTGGTGTCCAAGTATAACAGATCCAACATCTGGCTCGAAGACGTTTGCAAGTAACTTGATAAGGGTTGTTTTTCCGCGACCGTTATTACCAATCACAGCAACTTTATCTCCTTTCATGATTTCACAAGAAAATTTTTCGAAAACAAGATGGTCAAATGATTTAGAGATTTGTTTAGTTTTGAAAATGATTTTTCCAGGTTGCTTATCACAGGGAACAAATCGAATGTAGGGTCTTTGAATATTTGATTTTTTGAGTTCTTGGGGCTGCAACTTGTTAATTTCTCGAAGTCTTGATTGCACTTGCGATGCTCTAGTTCCTGCGCCAAATTTTGCTACGAATTCTTTGAGATGAGCAATTTTTTTCTCTTTTGATTTGTTTTCATCTTCTGCACCTTGGCGAGACTGTGTTTTTGCAACGAGCATCTGATCATAATTTCCAGGGTAGGAGATGATAGTATCATAATCGATATCTGCAATATGAGTGGTTACAGAGTTTAAAAAATGGCGATCGTGACTTACCACAATCAGTGTGCCATCATATTGGAATAAAAAATCTTCAAGCCAGCCAATAGACTCAAGATCCAAGTGGTTGGTAGGTTCATCGAGAAGAAGCGCTTCTGGATTTCCAAAAAGAGCTTGGCAAAGCATGACTCTAAACTGCAAATCTAGTGGCAGTGTATTTAATTTGTCAGAGTGAACATCTAATCCAATACCCATACCAGTGAGAAGTATCTCAGCGTCTGCTTCTGCGCTGTAACCATCTTCATCTGCAATGATTTCTTCAAGATCTCCAAGTCGCATGCCAATAGCATCAGTCATTTCTTTTTCATAGAGGGCATCTCGTTCTGACATAACACTCCAAAGACGCTCATTTCCCATAAGGACAATATCAATAATTGGAAAATCTTTATAATCCTCAATATTTTGCCGAAGAAAACCTACTTTTTTGGGAAGGGTCACGGTTCCAGATGTTGCCTCTTCAATTCCCATCATGATTTTCAAAAGAGTCGATTTACCAGCTCCATTGGGCCCTGTTAACCCATAGCGGTTTTTTGCATTAAAGGTGGTTGTTACCCCATCAAATAAGGTGCGGTTACCGATTTTTTTTGAAATTTCATGTAGTGTAATCATAATTTAAGGGGGTTTATTTATAATAATAGAGCAATTCTAACACACTAAATTGCAAAAAAGCAAGGCGGGTAATGCTTCTTAATTTGATTTGGGATTAAAAGCTTTTTCTTCTCTATTTTCTGATAAAGGATGATTCACCTGAGCTTGAAACTGCTCTAGAGCAGTTTCAATGATTTTTTCTTCTTCTAAACCGGTGAGTGTTGAGAGGTTACTTAAGATTTGAGCAACTTTTTGAGGAATTTCAATTTCGTTTTCCAAAAATATTTTCCTTATAATCCAAGGTTGATTAAAAAATTTTCTTGGTTGGGTTTTCTCTTTAAAAATTTTTCTAAAAGCATCATTGGCGCCTCTTCTCCTCCTTTTTGTAAAATACAGGAAGCATAGCGCTTACCAATTTGTGGATTCAAGAGTCCAGACTTTTTGATTTCAGAGAAGAGATCGAGAGCAAATACTTTAGAGTAAAGATATCCATAGTATCTTGGGCCATACTCTCGCAGGTGTCCAAATGAGGCTTGTTTATGGTTGTCACTGTCAAAGTGTAGATAAGGGCGATATGTATTTTCAAGATCATGTAAGATTTGAGTGGTATCTTTTACAGCGCCACTTTTGTAGTAATCAAGAGCAAGTTTTGATAAGAGAGCTTGCCTTGCAACGAACATTCCAGAAAAGAGGCTCTTTGCTTTGACTATATTTTCTATGAGTTCAAGTGGTAGTTTTTCTCCCGTTTGGTAATGTGATGAAATCATTTGAAGAATTTCTGGGTCATAGAGCCACTCTTCAAGAATTTGTGATGGAAGTTCAACGAAGTCATACTTTACATTTGTTCCAGATGACTGCGTCATATCTGTTCTACCAAGCGCTGCATGAATAGCATGACCAAACTCATGGAAAAAGGTTTTTACTTCACTATGCTGCAACAAAGATGGTTCATGAGCTGTAGGTTTTGTAAAGTTTGCTACAACAAGTCCAAGAGATGGATAGGAAATGTTATTGCTGTTGTATGCAGGAATAATGGTTCCATGACACGCGTGAGAGTATTTATTTTCTCTTGGAAAAAGATCTAGGAGGATATAGCCTGGGGCGCTGCTTTGGTCTTTGTCTTGAACTTTTATAAGAATTACATTTTCATCCCAAAGACCAGTTATAGGTAGTTTTTGGATGTCTAGATCAAAAAAGCTTCGATAAACTGTTATTAAAGAATCGATGGTGTTTTCTAAGGGGAAGTACTTAGCAATTTCAGAGTCATCAATATTGCAATGCTTTTCTAAGTACTTGGTTTGCAGGTATGAAATATCCCATGCTTTAATTTTGCCCTCTTCTGTAAGTGTTACATCATCTGGTAAATCAGAGGTAAGTAAGCGGATGTCTTCTTCTAATTTAGGTGCAGTATTAACAAGTAGGCTATTTAAAAATTCATCTGCGGTTTCTGTATTTTTGATCATTTCATTTGATAATACATATGATGCGTAGCTTTCGTATCCAAGCTCTTTTGCATATTTGTCACGCACTTGAATGAGTTTTTCAAGAACCTCTATGTTTTTTGGGGCTGCCCGATTTGAAAAAAGAGAATTTAGTTTTTTTCGAGTGCTCTCAACAGAGCATTTTTTTAAAATGGGGAAAGCAATGGGGTAGCTCATTGTGACTTTATAAAGTCCGTTAGAATTTCTCTCGAGTGATTCCAAAAAGGAATCACTCATACCATTTAGCTCATCTTTCGATACAAACATATGTGAACTATCTTCTCGAATGTTTGTCTCAAAAGCTTGCTCTAAGGGAGCCATGATGTTTTGGAGCTTTTGTAATCGTTTACGTTTATGTAGTGGAAGTGCAATCCCTTTACGCTCGAGAGAGGTAAGAAGTTGAGTTAGGTAGTAGTTATTTTTCTTTGGTAGATTGCTTTTTTTTATACTGGAAAAAATGGAGTGAAGTTCACTGTTTTCAGCAATTGTATTTGTTAAAAAACAGGTGAGATTTCTATACGTATCTTCAGCCTGCTTTCTGAGTTGATTGCCTGGACAAATCAGAACTAAAGCTTCCATTAAACCTTTAAGGTGCTCTAAGTCTCCAATGGCTTTGTCCCATGCAATAACTGTGTTTTCCCAGTTTCTATGTTTGGGTTTAATTTTTTTGATGGATTGAATATCCCGTAGAAAATTCTGCGTTGTCGTTTCATATAGGGTTTCGATTTGTACAGTCATTGTTGGGAAAAGAGTAGGGATTTGACTTTCATTTTCTAGGTAAGGAAAAGCAAATAGAGAGCTTCCTAAAAGAAGGGTTAGTATAAAAAGCAGGGGTGATTTCATAGTTATTCCTCAAATTTTCAACTAAAAATTTTAGAGTAATCTGTAAAAGACGTTCGATGCAATATATTTGTGCAAATTGAGGTTGCAAAGCGATCAAATTGACTTGTGTCAGCAAATACTTTATGAGATAAGAGTTAAAAGGTTCGCTTATGCTAAATAAATACATCTCTGAATATCTCAACTATTTACATGTCATCAAAGATGGTTCGATACACACGGTTAGAAACTATCTCATTGATCTAAATGATTTTAAAACTTTTCTAGAAAATAATTTGTTTGAGTTTCCCATACATAAGAGAACTTCTCCGATAAAATTAGAAGGAAAAACCCAAAAGAGTCATATCGACTTTAAGAAAATTGATAAGAGCTCTATTCGCTTTTTTTTGAGTCATTTAAAAGAGCGGGGCCTTTCTACTAAAACCATACTTAGGCGCTTAGCAAGTTTACGCTCATTCTATCGTTATTTAATGAAGAGAAAAAAAATTACTTCGAATCCAATGGAGGAAATTGAGTCTCCCAAACTTGGAAAGCGACTTCCCAAATCAATATCTTATGACATGATAGAAACTTTATTTTCTAAACCTGATTTAGAAACCTATTTAGGTTTGAGAGATCGAGTCATGATGGAGCTTTTCTATAGCTCTGGAATAAGACTTTCTGAACTCTGTTTACTCGATAGAAAAGATGTGGATTTGAAAATTTGTCAGATGAAAGTTTTTGGAAAGGGGCGAAAGGAAAGAATTGTACCGATGACAAAAAGCGCCTCGAATTGGATGAAAAAATATTTATCTAATGTTGATCGAAAAGAAACAAACAAAGCTGCTATTTTTCTGAATCGATTTGGAGAGAGAATTTCTGAAAGATCAGTAGATAGGATGTTTAAAAAGTACCTACTGCAAACAGGATTCATTGAAACAATTACGCCTCATGTGATTCGACACTCCATTGCAACGCACTGGCTTGAGAATGGAATGGATCTAAAGACAATTCAATCACTGCTTGGTCACAGTAATTTATCAACCACTACGATCTATACAAAAGTGTCGATGAAACTCAAAGAAGAGACTTATTTTAAATCTCATCCTAGAGCAAAAAAATAGGAAAAGCGATAAGCCGGATTCTGTTTTTTGCAATCATTCATCTAGGAGCTTTGTCACCAAAGCCCTCAAGCGACCAGTAAGTAAGAGTTTGTGTTCTGGAAAGATCTCTTACTTTTCTTGCTTCAGATAGGGTTTATAATACTCCATATTACTATGGATATGACTCAACTATAAGATGAGTTTTTTCAGCCTGCTTACCATAAAATGATAAAGGAATGTTTTCTGTTACACTTTCCGTAGCCTTTCGGCCCCCAGCATTTCACTGGTATCTTTTCCTTTAAAGTCCGGACTTTCCTCCTCCACTAAGTAGAGGCGATTGCACGCTTTTCCAAAAAGTTTTAACTAGAACGAGCGGTTCTTCTACGCCTTTTTCTAGTTGGTTTGTCATCATCCGCAATATCTTGCTCTTTCTCATAATAATGAATGCGAGAACAATGTTCACAGAAAGTAAGGTTTTCGCCTTTTCTCACTACATTTTCATGCTGGATAGTAAGGACGATGTGACAACCACTACAAGTTCTATTTTCTATCGGAACAATTACACGATCTCTTTTGTTTCGAAGAAGTCTTTCATAAATAGAAAGAACTTCTCTATCAGCTGTTTTTACAAGATCATCGCGTTTAGCTTTTAGCTCAGATCCCTCTTCGTTGATTTTTTCAATGCTGTGATTGATTTCTTTTTTAAGGTCAATAGAGTTTTTCTCTGATAGAGTAAAACTCTCGTTAATTTTGTCTAGTATCTCAGATTCAGTAGTCTTCTGATCAAATAAATTAGATGCCTCATTTTCTAAAGCAACTTTATCTCTTTCAAGGGCAGTCATTTCTTGGGTTAGGGCATTAAACTCGTCTACTTTTTTGATGCTGCCTTGCTGAGACTCTAAATTTTTTAGTTTAGCTTGCTTCTCGGAAATCTTAGCTTCAAGCTCAGTTATTTTTTTGTCTAGGGATTCAACTTCTTTTTCTTTTACTTCTTTTTGCTCAAGCAAGTCATTTTTAAGTGAGTCTATCTGCAAAAGCTCGTCAAGACGTTGCTTTTTTAAACGAGAAAGACGAATCATCTTAATGTCTAATTCTTGGATGTCGATAATAATTTTAAGAGCATCTATCATGAGTTTCCCTATTAGATTGAACAGTTTAGGCGATAAGTTTATTCCAAAAGAGGCTAAAGCTCAAGAGAAAACTAGCGCTTTGGAGTACCATGGCAGATATAATTGAAATGCGAATTAAGTAGTTAGAAAAATATTTTTTGAAAAATAAGATCTCGCACAAAAAAAATCTTCCAGAGGAATTCTCGATGAGTGATTTCTCCTATGGAAAATCATTCATCTAAAAATCAATTTACCCCAGATTTTTCAATCTCCTTCCTATGAAGAAGTTAATTCTGAAAGTAAAAACCTACAAATTCACCCCAAACAAAAAAAA
>JAJFMH010000061.1 GCA_021772245.1 Chlamydiota bacterium
TGATGAGTGGTGAAGTTAGAGTTGATTATAGGGACTAAAAATCATGAAAAAAGACCTGAAAATATACTTTTTTAAAGGAACTGACAATGTACTGGAAAAAGAAGAAAAAGAAAACCGTGAGCCAATTGAAAGAATTACAGAATCATTCGTAAAAGTTCTGGATGGGAAAAATCTTTCGTTTCTGCTAGGTTCGGGTTGCTCTTCATTTTGCAAAGAAGATACGCAAGTAGGTATTCCAACAATGGCGCCTCTTGCTAAAGATTTTTATGAAAATGTTTTAACTCCTAAGGAAAAGACTGACTTAAAAGACAAACTAAACCTTGATATTACTAATGATAACTTCACGAAAAACCTAGAGTATTTTCTGGGAAGTCTTCACAGTATCGAGTATTTCTATGAAAGCATAGAGCAAAACGGAGAAAATAAAAAGCTGGTTGTTGGTTCTATCAAAAAGGTGAAGGAGTTCCTTATTGAATCAATGCTGAACGAAAAGGATAATAAGGATGATTCCTTAAATAAACTTTATGAAAATTTTTACAGAAAACTTCTTTACAGAAATGCCAACTTGCCAAAACCAAATATTTTTACAACAAACTATGATCTATATTCAGAAACCGCTTTAGATAAACTTGGAATTCATTATGTAAATGGATTTTCAGGAGGAATAAAGAAATATTTTAATCCAACCATATTCAACTATGCATTAGCAGAAAGAATGGATTTATCACAAGGTAAATGGAGCGTAATAGACAACTTCTTTTATCTCTATAAGATTCATGGGTCAATTAATTGGATTCAGGATGAGAAAGAATCAAAACTATTTAAAGTGCGTGAGATCCAGGAAACTTCTTTTGAGAGCCTGAAAAAAATGGAAACTGTTATGATTCACCCTACCCCATTAAAGCAGAATGCAAGTTTGGGAAGTCCATATTCTGATTTATTTCGGGAGTTTCAAAAGAAGCTTATGCAAAATAATAATGTACTTGTCTCTATTGGATATAGTTTTAGCGATGAACACATAAACAACCTTATTTATCAGGCTTTCACAATTCCTTCTTTTAGGCTTATTGTGCTTGGGAATCCAGCTCCTTCAACGGAAATAGAAAAACTCAAATCACTAAATGATCCGAGGGTGTGGATAATTGGTGGCGATTTAGAAGATGGAAAAAAGCTGCATCACTTTAATGGTTTTGTAGACAAAATTCTACCTGACTTAAGCAATGATGAGATAGATGATAAAATCGAGAACGCAATTCGTACTCTATTGAAAAAAAATGAATAAGGAAGATAAGCAAAGAGTTATTGGAAAGGTTGTAGCCATTAATTCAGATCGATTTACTATTGAGTTATTGACAGGCATTGACAACTTTAATATTAGTGGTTTTGACGATATACATTACTTTGCACAGCTAAATAGTTATGTAATCCTTCCTTACCAGAATTACTACATCGTAGCTGAAGTATCAGGCGTAAGAGAGAAGGACTTAAATGTGCCTTTTAGTGACCCGAAAGAGCAATTCCTTAATAAAGTTAAAACGGGTAAATTTCTGGAAGTCCTACCTATTGGAGCTCTAAAACCAAATCCCAATTCACGTTATACATACGAGTTTGAATTTGGTGTAAGTGTTTATCCTGCCCTATACACAGATACTCTGTATATTAAAGAAGCTGAACTGGACGCAATATTCAATGTAGGGAAACAGGGAGAGATTATTTGTGAGACAGGAAGATGGAGAGATAACAGGAATGATTGCCCTCATGCAGAAAACAGAAGATATCTGACACTATCTATTGGGAAGTCAACAATATTTCCAGACTATGACATAAAAATTGATATTGATAAATTCTTTGGTAGTCATTCAGCAATTCTGGGAAACACTGGTAGCGGAAAGTCATGTACAATCAGTTCAATGCTACAAGGCCTCTTTAAACTTAAAGATTACAGCGCCACAGGTAGTACTTTCATTTTTCTTGATGTGAATGGAGAGTACCGGCAGGCATTCTCAAGTATAAAGGAATGCAACAATGAGATTAAAGTTAAATATTTAACAATCAATGAAAGAAATGCAAAAAGCGATAAAGAGAAATTTTACTTGCCTAATTGGTTCTTAAACATTGATGAATGGGCATTATTGCTTCAAGCAAGCGAAAAAACACAATTACCTATATTAAGAAATGCACTTGGATTGGCAGCTTTATTTTCCAGTGAAGAAGCAGAGGAAGAAATCAAAAACACAAAGAATCATATTTTAGCTACTTGTATAACACAAATCTTGAGAGATGAAACAAGCAGTCCTTCCAAAAGTGATAGAATTCATTCTATACTAAGGAAGTTTAAAACAGTAGATATCCATCTGGATAAGGAGTTTACTTATAAAGATGACAGTGGTAACACTGTTGATGTCATATCATACGACAGTGATAGGCAGAGTAAGAAATGCACAATTGAGAACACTCTTTTTGTCTACTTTGGCGGATTAATTGGTAAGGATTGTCTTCATGATTACTTGGAGAAGAAAAAAGAAAATGGAGATCCCGCTTTCTTTTTGTCTCGATTCGAAATGCCTATTTATGATAAAAACAAAAAATTTGATTTTAATGTAATAGAAGAATCAATTGATCTGGCAATCCTTTATGAAGAAGCACATGGAAACAAACAGATTAGAGATTATTGTTCTTCATTGATAACAAGAATAAAAAGTATAAATGATAGGCCTGATTTTAAATTTTTGAAATGTAAGGAAGGGGATATCCGAAGATATAAAAGACAGTTGTTTGGATTGTTTAAAAAAGAGGAAAAAATCAGCAAGAGAACACAGATTGTAATTCTGGACTTGAGTAGTGTGGAGGATGAAATAGTGGAAGTTATTTCATGTGTTTTGTCCAGACTCATTTACGAATCAATTAAGGAGTTTGAACCAAGAAATAGTTATCCTGTTAACTTGATTCTAGAAGAAGCACACAGATATATCAGTAATGATCCACAGCGTTCGTTTCTAAAAGCCAATAAAATTTTTGAAATTATTGCTAAAGAAGGTCGCAAGTTTGGCATGTTTCTACTTATATCTTCCCAACGTCCAAGTGAGCTTTCAAGAACGGTGCTTTCGCAATGTAGCAATTTCATTGTTCATAGGATTCAGAACCCGGAAGATTTATCACATATTAGGCAAATCACCCCACACATTTCTGAGTCCATTTTGAAGCGAATGCCGTCAATACCGACACAACATGCTTTGATATTTGGTCATTCGGTGAATTTACCTGCGACATTCAAAGTAAATACTGCTGATCCGCTTCCACTAAGTGATAATAATTATGTGAGTGAAAATTGGTTCAAACCTAAAAACCATGAGCTTTCAACAAAAACTAATTTGTAAAAACTAAGCATGACTAAAATCACAGAATTCGAAATTGAAGAATTTGCCATAGAGTTACTCGAAAAATCTGATTACCAGTACATTTATGCTCCTTCTATTGCCCCTGACAGCAACATGCCGGAAAGAGAGTCTTTTGAAGATGTGCTGTTAATTGAACGTCTGCAATCAGCGGTTGGCAGGATTAACCCTGAAATCTCTGAGGATATTAGAGAAGATGCTATAAAACAGATACTCAGGTTAAACTCTCCTGAGCTGATCACCAACAATGAGAGCTTTCACCGTATGCTTACTGAAGGTATAAAGGTAAGTTACCAGAGGGACGGTAGTGATCGTGGTGATTTTGTTTGGTTGATTGATTTTAATAATCCAGAAAACAACGACTTTCTTGTTACTAATCAGTTCACAGTTATCGAAAACAGTGCAAACAAACGCCCAGATATCATTCTCTTTGTAAACGGCCTGCCACTTGTAGTTATAGAACTTAAGAATCCTACTGATGAAAATGCAACTGTGATATCCGCATTCAAGCAACTACAAACCTACAAACAGGCAAT
>JAJFMH010000062.1 GCA_021772245.1 Chlamydiota bacterium
TCAAAAGCCTTTCCTTTGGAATCCACCCCATAGACTAGATTCTTATGATTGGGATCTAGTGCTACAAAATTCTTAATCTCTTTTGCCTGCATTTTTTCTTGTTGCACCGTAAAAATAGCTTGATATTTGCCATTTTTACAAATAATTCGAAGATTTCTAATTACTTTATTCTTAAGTGTTTTTTCTGCCTTTATTGTCCCTACAACGTGTAATCTCTTTCCATTTTCATTCATACCAAGTGATAGATGAAGTCTATTCCCATCCATTTTGAAGCCTTTGCCTGGTTCATCATAGAGCAAAGAGAACCCTTTTTGCTTCCAAGATCGAAACTTTGGCCAACCTGTTTTTTTTCCTTTTCTTTTACCCTTGCGATATTTTTGGTGAGCTTGGATGGATGCTGATAATCGAAGTGCGGCATTTTTTAAAGGGGAAGAGTGTACAGATTTTAAGAAAGGATAATTTTTTTTGAGTTCAGGAATTAAATTCCTAAGACCTCTTTTAGAGTAAAGTTTTAGAGACACTTCCTTGTCTAAAGTTTCCTTAAACTCTTCTTTCAAATCATTAGAAGAATGTTCTTTTCTTAAGGAAGCAAGATCAACTTTATACAAAATTCGCTATTCCAAGCTTGATCAAAAAGAGCCAGAAAACTCTGTTGCAGCACCGCATATGACCACAGAGCATTATTTCGTAGATAAAACTCTGAATGAAAATAATTCTGACAGTGAGGATTTCACGCCAGTCATTAATAGCAACCAACATGAAAATAGCAAACTTTTGGAAAATTCAGATAAGGCGATTTCTTCTGTTGAAAACAGTTTAGTAATGGCTGAAAATATCATAAAGAAACTAGTTGCTGTATTTGAAAGCTAAGAATGTTTTGATTGGTATACTTTTACATCAGATGGTTTTTGCAGTTAGCATAAGCCATTGTATTGCGTGCTTCTAAATAGACTAGCTGAGATTCCAGTACTCTCACCTTCTCCTTAAGCTCGAGCAATGAATTTTAAGAAAGTTAATACTTTTTCTTGAAAATGCATATGAATTCCTAACAAATATTACACTTGAGTCTCTAAAATCATCTCAATTGAAAAAATATACTATAGATAGTATTCTTATGTGAGGTGCGTTCGTTTCTGTATACTCTAAAAATCGTTTTGAATCTTAAAAAATGACATGTTAAACTACCTTATTCCTTTCGAATTCTATTCTTACTCATAAAAAATAGAAGAATACCAGGCCAACTTCTAACTTGAATTAAGCAAACAAAGCCATAACTACTAATTACTTACATTGATCTACAACCTTGGCTTGAACTTAAATAAATCGACCTATATTATAAGTTATATAACCTACTTAAAAGGTCGGCCATGTTAGAACCCATATTCGGCGGGAAAAATATCGAGAAGGTATTATTTTTTTTACTCAAGAATCAAAAGTGCTATGGAAGAGAACTTAGTAAACATTTCAACGAATCCTTATCCCCATTTCAAAAGACTTTAAATCGATTAGAAACGGGAAATATTCTAGTAAGCTTTATGATGGGAAAAACTCGAATTTATCAGTTTAATCCAAGATATCCCTTTTTGAAGGAATTAATACACTTACTTGAAAAAGCATATGAATTCCTACCTGCAGAAAAAAAAATCTTATTTGATTAATCTGGACTCAGAAAAAGACCAAGAAAGAGAGGAAAAATATTATGAAAAAGAAAGTGAATTTTAAGTAATGTCACTTGAAACTACCTTATTCCTTTCAGATTATAGCCTTACTCTCTGCATTCAAAAGACTTCTCAAATAGAGTCTACACTTAAAGTGTATGTAGAAAAAATAAGTGATCTAAATTGTTTCTTTGCTCTAGATACTCTCGACTACCCAGCAGTTCGAAAAATTTACCATGTGAGTGAAGTATAACTTAAGGACTAGGATGGTTTTCTAGGAGATCTAATACTTTCAGGTGATCCTGAAACCATCAAAAACAAATACGACTTTATCATAGACAATTGCCAAACTATGAATCTAGATCAGTCAACTTCTACAATTATTTTACGAGATGGTGTCACAATAAACTTCGAAGGTTAACGTAGAATTTAATCCAACCAAGCTTCTTCTCATTGCTATCATTTATGTTTTTTTCTACAAACAAGATAAGTATATTTTTTGTTTGGAGATTTAAAATGACAGGAATTGATCTTAGCTCACTTAAAAAAGTAGGCAGTAAGTATGAGTATCGAGGAAAGTTATGGGAACCTAACAAACCTGTTACATCTACATCTAAAACGAAAAAGATGATGGTTCTTGCTACAAAGATAGTAGATGGAGAAAAACGCGCTAAAATCATTCATTTTGGCGCTCTTGGTTACGGCCATAACTATAGTCGAGAAGCCAAGAAAAATTACCTTAAACGATCCGCTGGTATTCGTAATAAAGAAGGGAAACTTACCAAAGATGATCCCTGGAGCGCAAATCATTGGGCTCGAAAAATTCTGTGGCCTGCAAGCAAACCGGCTACTGGACCTAGAAAAACAAAGCCAAGGGACTCATGAAAATACTGATCACAGGCGCTAATGGATACATAGCATCAAGACTTATTCCTGTATTATTAGAAAAGGAGCATGAGCTCTTTTTATTAGTGAGAGATCCAAACCGGCTGCATTTAAAAGATCCGAGTGCAAAGGGTGTTAATATCATACAGGGAGATCTTCTGAATAAAAAGAGTCTAGAAAGTATTCCCAAAGACATTGACGCAGCTTATTACCTTATTCATTCGATGAACCAGGGAAAAGAAGATTTTGCAAAGCTTGATAAAGAAGCTGCAGAAAATTTCATCCATGTAATTGATAAAACAAGCTGCAAACAAATCATTTACCTGACCGGTATTCAAGATCCAAAAAGCCCTTCTAAACATCTAAAATCTCGCTTAGAGGTAGAGCAGACATTGCAAAAAGGAAAATGCCCTGTCACTGTTTTACGTGCTGCCATTATAGTTGGAGCTGGAAGCGCTTCCTTTGAAATCATGAGAGACCTAGTTGAAAAATTACCTATTATGGTGGCTCCAAAGTGGGTAAATAGTGTCTGCCAACCCATTGCCATTCGCGATGTGTTATATTATCTAGAAGGAGTCTTAGATCACAAAGAATGCATTGGAAAAGTCTTCGATATTGGGGGACCTGATATCCTCCCCTATCAGCAAATGCTTCTACAAATGAGCGATGTTAGAAAGCTCAAACGCTTTATTATAAAAGTCCCTGTTTTAACTCCAAGGCTTTCCTCGTATTGGTTGATATTGATTACGGCAACTAACTATTTTCTAGCAAAAACGCTCGTAGACTCTTTGAAAAATGATGTAGTTTGCAAAAATCATGATATCCAAACAATCCTTCCACGAAAGTGTCTGCATTTCAAAGATGCTATTGCCAAGGCTTTTGATCGCATTGAAGAGCATGGGGTTATATCGAGTTGGAAAGACTCTGTATCCTCTGGAAGAATGCCTGCAAACTTCTTAGAACATGTAGAGGCCCCTATCAAGGGATCATATAGAATGATTTGCAAAGAAAATTTCACCATAGCTCCAGAAAAGGTTTATGAGTGCTTTACCCAAATTGGGGGCAAAAATGGATGGTACTATATGACATGGGCTTGGAAAATCCGCGGCGCTTTCGATAAGCTTTTTGGAGGCATTGGCCTGCGAAGAGGAAGGGTTTCTCGAAAAGAAATTCGCATTGGAGATGCTCTCGATTTTTGGCGCGTTCTTCTTATTGACCCTGAAAAATACCGCCTTTTACTCTACGCAGAAATGAAACTACCTGGAGAAGCGTGGCTTGAATTTGCAGTTAAAACTCAAAATGGAAAAAGTGAATTAATCCAATCCGCTATTTTTAGGCCAAAAGGTCTGCTGGGAAGACTTTATTGGGCTGTCTTGTACCCCATTCATGTCATCTTACTAAAAGGTCTTGCCAAGCAAATCGTCATAAGAGCATCTATTTCTTGAAATGCTCTTTATACCAAGATTTAGGGCTGCGCTTTAAAGCATCTACCATTTTGGGAAGAGATTGCAATAAATCATGCTTGGGCTTCCAATCAAGTACTTGTTTTGTATAAGTGGTATCTAGTTCATAATGATCATCACAAATTGATACCATCCAAGGTTTAATAAATGGATCTGGAAGAAAAGGAATTTGATTTTCGATCCAGGAGCCAATGATTGCTATCCATTTTGGGATACGCACTGTTGTCATTTTTTTACCATGGATTAAGGTTCCAAGTTGATCCTGAAGATCTTGAAATGAGTAGGTGTTTTCTTCTCCGAGCAAAGTATATAGCTTTGGAGGTAGAGTTTTTCTTTTCTCTACAATTTTTTCAATTGCTGTGAGTAAATCATCTACATGTAAATAGGGAGCGCCGCTATCAGTATTGCCTGGGAAAAAATGTTTTTGAAAATGATTTTCATAAATCCGTTTAATGTGCTGCGCTAAGGGGAGAGAGTGGCATGTATCGTCATAGACACCTGTGATACGCAAAATACAAAAAGGCGTCTGTGCACACTCTTTTGCAATCACTTTTTCGGCAGCAACTTTTGATTTTGGATATTCCCATTTAGGATCAAGCTTTGAAGTTTCATGAATACGTTTTCCAACCCTGCATGGTTTATATACAAGAAGTGTACTTGAAAATATAAACTGCTCTACTTCAAAAGAGCGAAGCGCTTTTAAAAGCCTTTTTGTGCCATCTACCGTAATATTTTGATAGGGCTCCTTGTCTTGATTGTCAAAACTGTAATACGCTGCGAGATGTATTACAGATGCAATTTTACTCCCATATGTTTCTAAAATATGTTCCATTGTATTTTCTACAGAATTATCACATCCTAGATCGATATAGAAATAATCCTTTAAGTGATAGGCGTCGCAAGGCTTTTCATTATCAAGGGTAACGAGGGTGTATTTCTTCTCTAACGCCTTGCAAATTCGAGTACCTAAATAACCATTTGCACCGGTTATGAGAATTAGGGGTTTATCAGACAAATTTACACCTCTTAATTAGAATATACATAGAACATCCACATAAACAATGCATAACTTACAAGAACAATCAAAGAATCCAAGCCCATTCTGAAAAAAGTACGCTTCTGTCGGTTTAGAATCCCCCAAAGAAATACACCTGTAATAAAAACTCCAATTCCAATAAGTAATAAATCTGCAGATACAGCTTCATTCATGATGGGTCCTTTCCGGAAGAAAAATTCCGCGGGAAATAAAAGAGCAATTGTAAAAACGTTCGATCCAAAGATATTAGAGATCGCCATCGCATATGCTTTTTGACGAATCGCACTAAACGTAGTGCTTATTTCAGGAAGTGAAGTAAATAACGCCACGACAGTGGCGCCCATCCAGCTTCCGCTCCAATTCCACTGCACGATCAATTTATCAGCGAAATAAGAAATAGCAGATCCTGCGATTAGAACAATTAACGTATTCAATATAAAAAATGTAATCAGCCTTGTATTTGAAAAACGCTGCTTGGTCGGAATAACCATACTTCCACGCATTTTTTTAAAAGCATCTGTGTGAATCCATTTGATATTTTCTTCGTGATGAAACACAAAATACAACATAAGAATATAGGTAACAAACAGTAAGAAAGGCCAAAAACCAATTCCCCAAAGTGAAAAAAGTTCTCCATGTACAACTCCAATCGTTGCAATGGAAAGCTGCAAAATCACAAAAACTCCACCCACTAAAAGAGATGGCCTAGGAGCTAAAAAAGTTAAAGATTTCCGTATCAAAATGAGATCTGCTAAAGCCAGCACCACTGTTTGCATATTAATCCCACCCAAAAGATTACTTATCACAAGCGGTGCATTACCCAAAATGGATGCTGTGATCGTAGTTGCAAGTTCGGGCAATGAGGTCACAAATGCAAGTAAAAACGCCCCTACAAAAGCTTGTCCAATTTTGAACCGGACTGATATCCAATTTGCATGAACGGCAAGATAAGTCCCAGAAAGCCACACCAAACCACCAGATACAAGTACGATGATAAAATTAATCGTAGGACTAAAGATCATTGTTTTCCTTTTCTGCTACTGTAAAATCGCTCCCATGGTACGGGAATTTTCGATGCATTAGTTGGAATAATCACAAATAGAACAAGAAGCAGCGCTAAAACAACATAGTTTTGGTAGGGAGCAGCTGGTGGTGATACAGGTTGTTTAAAAGCTAAAGCGATAAGAACAATAATCACAAATACATTCAATAAATGTATTTTTCGAAGGGGAAAATAAAAAGAGAGTAAAGAAAAAAGAAATAGCCAAATTGCCATAGCCACATTCCATTTCCAAAGGCAAACATCTATTGGAAATATGATTGAACTAAAAGCTAAAAAAACACCGATTGCCATTTCAAAATATCTAGCCCACATTTTTTTTCCTCTTTTGCAGCATTTCTTCACCGACAATCTGTCCAATTTCAGTTGGTTTCCCAATAAACGTTTTCCATAAAATAGAATAACTTCTGGAGCGTTTCCAAACCCGATATAGATACAAAACGCAGGTAAGTACTTCGTCATATGCTAAAACAATTAATATTAAGGAAATCACAGCCGTAACAAGACAAAGAGTGCACCATGCTTTTACAACAAACCCTTGCGCCAAAACTAAAATTACACTCACAAGCCCAAGAGGTATCACATCCAAACCAAATACAATGACAAGCCAAGGTCTGTATTGCCATCTTCTAGTGGAACCTGCTAGTGCAAAAACCACATCTCCCAAATAAGCCCATGCTCCAAGCGCACCATCGGGAACACGAAACAAACTACTCATCCAATGTGATGTACTCGAATCTAGAACCATCATTGACTGCTTATGAAAAAAAGGATCCCAAACACTTTGGATTGCGCCCCATTGATAAAGAGCTAAATAGAGCGCAATAAAAAAAGCGACCATGCCAACAGCTGCTACTCGAAAGCGTTGACTCCACTTCGATGGGTTATAATCCCAAGGAATCGGAGAGGCATGCATGTTGGGCTTTTTATACTTATTCAATGCAGTAACTCCTCTTTTTCTTCTTATTATAAATAAATTATTTGTTGGAAAGAAAATTAAGGCTTATTTTTTCTATTTCGAAATTCTGCAATTTTTGTTTTGACTTTTGTAAACATCTGATTGAACCAAGTGGGATTTATCAAATACAATGCGTATAAAAGAAAGGGAATTCCTGGAAAAAAAGGTAGAAGGCAGCCGAGGACTCCAATAATTAAAAATACTGCTGCAGCGCAAGTACGTAGCCACTTATTCTTAAAGAAAATCTGACTTTTTTCTTTCCATTTGGAATGGTTCATATCTTCACTCAGTTATTCTCACTTTTTTTTACCATATTTGATTACCGATCTCTTGACAAGAAAACTACAACATTTCTGTTTAAACCATTCCGCATTATCAAAAATTTGGTCCGATCACTTGGCGTTTTTGATTGTTATTTCAAGTTTTTTTTTGTATTACTATATTAGAAAGTCAAAAAAAGGTGCCTTATTATTAAAATTAAGAAACTCTGTCTCTTACCAATTGCTTGTCTTTTTTCAAGCTCAATTTTTGCAATTTCCTCTACATGGAATCTCAACGCTAACGGAAATTGGAATGCAAATGGGAACTGGACCCCAACAACTTTCCCAAATGCTATTGATGACACAGCAAGTTTCTTAAGTGTAATTACTGCAAATAGATTGGTTACACTTGGTGCAAACATCACAGTTGGGACGTTAAATTTCGATGACAACAATAACTACACAATCCAAGCCGCAGGAAACTCTCTAACCATGGAAGTCTCATCGGGTTCATCTGCTCTATCTGTTACGACGGCAAACGGAAGTGGAGCGCACTCGATTACTTGTCCAATAGTGCTCAATAGCTCACTTCTAATGAGTCATTCTTCAAGCGCTAACTTTACTGCATCAGGTATAATTTCAGGTTCAGGTGGAATTACAAAAACAGGCACTGGCACAGGCGCTTTTGTGTTAAGCGCTGCAAATACCTACTCAGGCACTACATCAATTAATACGGGAAATATTACCTACAGCGCAAATGGATCGATTCCATCTGGAAGCGTAGTTACAATTGGAGATGGAACCGCTCCAGTTGCAAGACTCACAATAGCTACTTCAATGACAGCTGGAAATAATTTTCCAGCGACAATAAATTCAAATGGAACACTTGCCCAAAACAGTAATATTACAACTTTTTTATCCTCCCTTTCGGGATCAGGAAACATAATTTTAAGCACAGGCACTGGCAATACAAGTTTATTTCAAGTCAGTCTCTCATCTGACACAAACTATTCTGGAATCATTTCTGGAGGAGCAACAAGCACCTCTCTTGATCCAGCAGTTGGCAATCGAATCAACAAAACTGGAACTTCTACTCTTACCTTAACTGGCGCGAGTACGTATACCTCCAGAACTTTTATCGAAAACGGGGTGATTAATGTTCAAAGTAATGGAGGCCTTGGTGTAGCAGGCACAAATAGTGGGGTTTTTGTCAGAGCCACAGGAACTGTTGGCTCTTTGTTCCTTGAAAATAACATTACTCTCCCAAAACGTATTTTACTTAATGGTAGTGGATTTAGTGGAAATGGAGCTCTACGAAACGTAAGTGGAAGCAATAGTATCACAGGAGCCGTGGTCATTGGATGGAGTGGCGGTACAGAATCAGCAAGTAACGCAACGATTCATGTAGTCCCCTCCACAAGTTTAGATGTATCGGGTGTAATTTCGGGCGCAAATACACTTTCAAAGACAGGTACAGGAAGTTTAACATTTAGTGGCACTACTGCAAATACTCTCACTGGAACTGTCATCGTTGACGACGGCACGCTTAACTTAAATAAAACTTCAGGCATCAATGCCATTGCAGGAAACGCAACCATTAACGCCGGCGGAACATTAGCTTTATCCGTTGCTAATGTAATTTCAAACACGTCTATTGTAACCTTAAACGGAGGAGTATTTAACCTTAACTCTAATACCGATACTATTGGGAGCCTAGTTTTTAATAGCGGAACCTTTACACAGGGTGGCGCAACGCTTACCGTTGCAAATGCAACACCTACGGCTCTTTCCCTGAGTGACGGCGTGGTCATATCAGGTCCAATCACATATTCATCAACCGGCGGGCTAACCTATACTGGAACAACCACTACAGCTACAATCACTGGAAACCTGAGCCTAGGAACATCTGCTCATGTTTTTAACATTGCTGATGGATCAAATTCCACTGACTTAGAGATAAGTGGCGTGATTTCTGGAACCGGGTCTATTACAAAATCAACAGGTGCTGGAACACTTGAATATAGCGGCAACCTGCCTAATACCTATACAGGACTCACCACTATTAATGCTGGCGAATTATTGCTTAATAAACCATCTGATATTATGGCAATTGCGGGCAATTGCGTCATGAATGCAGGCGGCACGCTCACATTAAGTGCCTCCAATCCATTTGCAACCACCTCTCAATTAACGATATCTGGGGGAAGTGTAAGTCTTGCTGGAAATAATACAACAATCAACGTGCTCAACTTCACATCAGGCAGCCTATCTCAAGGTGGCGCTACATTAACAATTAACGGAAATACAAACCCTCTTACCATGGGTTCGACGACCATTACAGGCAATATTGCCTTTACAGGTACGGGAGCGATTAATTTTAATGGAGCTACATCTAGAGCTACAATATCAGGTAATGTTAATCTTGGATCTAATACACGAATAATCAACCTGACAAATGGAATTGATTCCATTGATATGGACATCAGTGGAGTGATTTCTGGAACCGGAGGCCTTACCAAATCAACAGGAATTGGAGATTTGCGATTTAGCGGTTCAACTGCAAATACCTATACAGGTCTTACGACCATCAATACTGGAACTCTAAATCTAAATAAAACATCTGGGATTGCTGCTATTGCTGGAAATGTAACAGTTAATGTAGGTGGAACTTTATCACTTGATCAAGCTGATCAATTTGTAAACACTTCTTTAGTAACTCTTTCAGGTGGAACATTCAACATGAATGGCAATAATTCTTCACTTGGAAGTTTTACCTATACAAGTGGAACTTTCACGCAAGGAGGAGCTACGCTTTCCCTTCTCAGTAATGCAACAGCTCTTACAATGGGTGGTACAACCATTGCAGGTAACCTTTCCCTACTTGGGACAGGTTTAATTTCCTTTAATGGTGCATCAACAGCTGCAACAATTAGTGGAGATATTGATCTTGGCTCCAACACACATACTTTTTCTATCACCAATGGAACTCCAAACCCGGATATGATTCTTAGTGGCGTCATTACAGGTACGGGTGGAATAACTAAAATAGGAACTTCAAGTGTTCTACAAATTAGCGGCGCCTCCCCTAATACTTACACGGGATCTACAACTATAACAAGTGGGAGTCTACTACTCAATAAAACGGCAGGAATCACTGCTGTGAGTGGTGATATAATAATTTCAGGAGGAACATTGCAACTTGGCGCCCTGGGACAAATTGCAACAACTTCAACCGTGAGTTTAAGCAGTGGAACCTGGAATTTGAGTGGATTTGATACGACGATTGCAAGACTTACCTTTTCCGGCGGTACTTACACCCCATCTGGAGCAACTCTCACACTAGCCAATAATTCAGTTGCACTTTCGATGGCTGCAACTACCATTTCTGGTGCGGTCATTTTATCAGGAGATGGAGACGTCTTATTCACAGGAAGCTCTGGCACAGCAACTGTTAGTGGAACGATAGATTTGGGTGGAAATACACATGATTTTGATATTAATAATGGTTCCACCACGACAGATATGTTACTTTCAAATGTGATTTCAAATGGAGCTCTTTCTAAAAGCGGCGCTGGGCGGTTATCATTTAGTGGCGCATTGAATAATACCTATACAGGTCTTACCACGATTTCAGCTGGGACACTTCATGTAAACAAAACTCCCACAATCGATGCCATTGCAGGTGATGTTCTAGTCAATGGAGGAATCTTGTTGTATGGTGGCAGCAATCAGATTGCAGACACATCTACTGTTACAGTAGATAGTGGTTCTTTTTCAATGGGTTCCTTTTCTGATACTATCGCAACTCTTATTCTAAATGGTGGATCTGCAACTATTGGAACGCTTACTCTTTCATCTAACACGAATGCACTTACTATGCGTGACACTACCCTTTCCAGCGGAACCCTTATTCTTTCTGGATCTGGATCCGTTGACTTTGATGATACCAATGATGGAACAGCAACAATTGCAAGCGCTCTTAATCTTTCAACTTCGATTCACGACTTTAATATTGCAAATGGATCATCTGATATAGATATGGCTCTTTCAGGCATTATAAGTGGGACAGGAGGTATCACAAAACTGCTCGAGGGAACATTAGAACTTCGTGGATCTTCCTCAAATACTTTTACTGGACTCACAACAATCACAAATGGAGATCTACAGTTAAATAAAAATACATCTATTGCAGCAATTGCAGGTGATATTTTAATTAATGGCGGAACCCTTTCTATGGCTGCAAATAATCAGATTGCAAACACCTCATCACTCACAATCGATAGCGGATTATTTACGATGAACTCACAAACGGATACCATCAATGATTTGATCGTAAATGGAGGCTCAGCAACACTTGGAACACTGACACTTGCATCTAATGCGACAGCTCTTACGATGCGTGATACTACCCTTTCAAGCGGGACACTTGTACTTTCTGGATCTGGATCAGTAACGTTTGATGATACCAATGATGGAATAGCTACAATAGCGAGTAACCTAGACCTTTCTTCCTCCTCCCACGATTTCAATATTGCAGATGGCTTAGCCTCTATTGATATGACAATTTCAGGTGTGATTAGCGGCGCTGGGGGAATTACAAAACTACTCGGGGGAACTCTAGAACTTAGTGGTTCCTCCTCAAATACGTATTCAGGAATTACAACAGTTTCAAATGGTGAGCTTCAATTGAATAAAAGTACATCTGTAGATGCCATTGCAGGTGATATTTTAATCAATGGAGGAGTCCTTTCTTTATCTGCAGATGATCAAATAGCAGATACCTCAACCCTCACAATTGAAAGTGGTTCATTTACGATGAATTCACAAATAGACACCATTAATAATATAATCATAAATGGCGGCTCTGCAACACTTGGAACACTCACTCTTGCATCTAATGCAACAGCGCTTACGATGCGTGATACTACCCTTTCAAGTGGCACCCTAATTCTTTCTGGATCTGGATCTATCATTTTTGATAACACTAATAATGGAACTGCAACGATTGGAAGCAATCTTGATCTTTCTTCCTCGATTCATGATTTAAATATCGGAAATGGTACCGCATTAGTTGATATGTCCATTTCTGGTGTTATAAGTGGATCTGGCGGAATTACAAAACTTTTTACAGGAACGCTAGAACTCAGTGGCTCTACTGCAAATACTTTTACAGGACTTACAACGGTTTCAAGTGGTGAGCTTCAACTAAATAAAAGTGTATCCGTCGATGCAATCGCTGGTGATATCCTCATCGATGGTGGTACTCTTTCATTATCAGCAGATGATCAAATTGCCGATACGTCCACTCTTACAGTCGATAGTGGATCTTTTTCCATGAACTCTCAAACTGATACGATTAATGAGTTCATCTTTAACGGCGGCGCTGTGAGTATAGGAACACTTTCGCTAAGTTCCAATGCAACAGCCCTTATTATGCGGGATACAACCATTGCAGGTGGAACTATTATTCTTACTGGATCTGGATCCGTTGCTTTTGATAACAGTAACAACGGCATGGCAACAATTGGAAATGACTTTGATCTTTCTTCTTCCATTCATGATTTTAATATTGCAAATGGCTCGTCATCTGTTGATATGACAGTTTCAGGTATAATCAGCGGCTCAGGAGGAATAACTAAATTACTCGAGGGGACCTTAGAGTTTAGTGGACCTGACTCAAATACATTTTCTGGACTTACAACTGTTTCCGATGGAGAGCTTCAATTAAATAAAAGTGCATCTATGGATGCCATAGCAGGTGATATTTTAATCAGCGGAGGAATTCTTTCTTTATCTGCAGATGATCAGATAGCAGATACCTCAACGCTCACGATTGATAGCGGTTCATTCGACATGAATTCTCAAACAGACACCATTAATGATTTTATTGTAAACGGTGGCTCTGCAACACTTGGAACGCTCACTCTTACATCTAATGCAACAGCTCTTACGGTGCGTGACACGATTATCTCCGGTGGAACCATTATTCTTTCAGGTTCTGGGTCCATTAACTTTGATGACACAAATAATGGATCAGCTACCCTTGGAAGTGATCTTGATCTTTCTGCCTCAACTCATGACTTCAATATTGCAAATGGTTCGTCATCTGTTGATATGAGTATTTCAAGTGTTATTAGTGGCACAGGGGGTATCACAAAACTACTTGGTGGAACTTTAGAACTTAGTGGATCATCCTCTAATACTTTTACAGGACTCACTACCGTTTCAGATGGTGAGCTTCAATTAAATAAAAGTGCATCCCTTAATGCCATTGCAGGTGATATTCTTATCGATGGTGGAATACTTTCTCTATCTACTAATAACCAAATTGCGGATACATCTACTCTCACAATCAGCAGTGGAAGCTTTTCAATGGGTTTGCAAAATGAATCCATTGATAGACTCATTTTTAATGGGGGTACAATTCAACAATCAAGTTCTACTCTCACACTTCTAAGCGCTGCCACTGCCCTAACCATGAGAGATACTACTCTTTCAGGTGATGTAACGATTATAAATGGGGGCGATGTAGTTTTTGATGATGCAAATGGAGGGACTGCGAATTTGGAGGGTCAGTTGTCGCTGAGCCTTCCAACTACTTTTTCAATTCCAAATGGTATCGAAACAATCGATATGGAGATAAGTGGATCTTTAATTGGCCCAGCAAGTATTGACAAGATAGGTCTTGGTACACTTTCAATTATAGGAACAGCGAGTTACACAGGTGGAACCACAATTTCTGCTGGTATTCTTCAAGGAAATACAAATGGAATCCAAGGTTCAATCTCCAACGAATCTCAACTAATCTTTGATCAATCTTTTAGTGGCACTTTTAATGGTTCTATTACAGCAATTGTGGGTACTCTAGCTAAACAAGGTACAGGACTTGTAAATTTAATCAATACAAACACAATTGGTGGTCTAACTACAATTTCAGAGGGAACTCTTGCGGTAAATGGATTATTAGATGGCGTTGGTGACCTTACAGTTGCAAGTCTTGGAAACCTCCAAGGAGAAGGTACAATTAGTAAAGATGTCACTATATTTGGAAGCCTTTCTCCTGGAAATAGCATTGGAACAATACATCTGATTGGAGACCAAGTATTTGCTGCAGGATCAACACTTATAAATGAACTTAACTCTACTATCAGTGATCTTGTAGATATCACCGGATCTTTATCTATACTTGCTGGAAGCAATCTAGAACTACTTTTAGAGCCCTCCAACTATGAGGCCCCATTTTCGGTAAAACTTGTGCAAACAACTACGGGTATTACGGGAACTTTTACAAATGTTAATGCAAGTCTTCCCCTTTTTGATGGAAATGTAGTGTACTCTCCAAATGCCATTACACTACAGGGAGATTTTGTTCCTGTATTTACATTAGTAAATACAGGCAACGCTGGCGCTGTTGCAAAATGCATTCAAGATCTACCAAAACCTATTGGCTCAGACCTTTTATTTATTGTAAACGAACTTCGTAACATTCCAACTGAAAAGCAATTAGAAAATGCCGTTATTCAGATGCAACCATCTGCACTTACCGCTCTCTCTATTTCGCTGCAAAATCAACTTTTTTATTTGAAAAACGCAATTTATAACCATCTCGAAGATGACCAAAACCTTTGTCATAATAACGAAAGCAACTGGAAATTGTGGGGATCTGTATTTTCAGGCTTTTCTAATCAAGATAATAAAAATAAGGAACCTGGATTCCATGATGCATCTCCAGGTGTAGTACTTGGATTTGATTATAAAAAATATCAACCCCTTCTACTAGGAGGAGGGGTAGGATATACCTATGATAAGTTAAAATGGAATCAATCCCGAGGTAATGCAGAAATTAACTCCATATACGCACATGCATATGCCCGCATCCATAAATCAATTTTTGCACTTGAAGGTGCAATTTTGGGTGGATACAATTTTTATCAAATTAACCGTAAAATCAAATTCACCGGATTTTCAACAGTAGATCGCACAGCAGCAGGAAGCCCTCAAGGAGAAGAAGTTGCAGTCAATCTAAAGGGTGAATTCATTCTAAAAAATAAAAATGTTGAAATCACCCCTTTTGGAGGTATTACCTATACCTTTTTACATCGCCATAGCTATAAAGAATCTGGCGCAAAAAGCTTAAATTTAACAATCAGTGGGTACAATGCATCTTTACTTTCAACAGAAGGTGGAATCAAAATTGCGAATACTTTCTGCCAAAAAAATCAATCCTTTAAGCCCTTTATTGTTTTAGGCGTTGCAAGAGAAAATCGCCATCTAGGTGAGAAACAAAGGGCTAGGATTGAAGGATGCCCATTTGAAGTTAAGGGACTAAACCCAACTCGAACATTATTTACTACCTCTTGTGGTCTTAACTACTCTAAGTATGACTTCTTGCAAATTTCGGCATATTACAATGGTAGATATGGATCAGATTTTTATGATAATTCTATCTCCCTACAACTAATAAAGCCTTTTTAAATCAGCTGAATATTTTCTGCTCGATATTTTTTATAAATAGACCTATCCTCGCACCAACTTTTGATCAACTTGGAGCGAATCATGAAAACACTTATTTTTTTATCAACCATTTCACTCTCATTATTTGCAAATATGGGACCGCAAGGATTTCATAATTGGAAAAATCAATACTTTGTAGAAACAGGATCCTACATGGGTGATGGTATTCAATTGGCTCTGGATGCAGGCTTTGAAGAAATTCATTCTCTTGAAATCGATGGTAGATTCGCAATGGGTTGTCAAAGACGTTACAAAAGACAAAATAATGTCCATATCCATAGAGGAAATTCCGCTTGTGACCTTACCAAAATCATTGCAAAGATCGATAAGCCTATTACATTTTGGTTAGATGGTCATAGAGGAGTACCTGATCCAAAAGGTGGATCTAACACTCCCCTACTACATGAACTTGATCAAATCAAAGACCATCCCATCAAAACGCACACCATCCTAATTGACGATATGCATTGCTGTAACACCATTTTGTTTGACTATATTACAAGACAAGAAATCATGGATAAAATCTACGAGATCAACCCTGACTACAAAATCATCTTTGAGCCAGGTGGTAACCAAGGCGAATATCCTCATAATGTACTTGCAGCCTACATAGAGAAATAAAGAAATGCAAAGGATCATGATTTTTGGACTTCCAGGTTCTGGTAAATCAACCTTTGCATTTAAGCTGCATCAAAAAACAAAACTTCCTCTTTACCACTTAGATACCTATTTCTATTTAGACAATTGGATCGAGCGTCCTAAAGAGGAGTTTTTGTCTCTTCAAAGAAAGCTTGTATCAAAAAATCAATGGATCATTGATGGCAATTGCACTAAGTCTCTTGAAATGAGATGGGAAAAAGCTGACACTGTCATCTATTTTCACTTTAATCGATTCATTTGTATCTATCGAATTATCAAACGAGTCTTTCTTCCTTCAAATTTGGACGATACGCCAAAGGGATGTCATAAATCAGCTCGGTGGAAATTATTTATAAACACATTTTTTTTTCACGAAAAAAGAGCCCGGTCAAAAATTGACTATCTCCAAAAAAAATATCCTCAAGCCCCCCTTATTACCATCAAACATCAAACCCAGCTAGAACAGTTGTTAAACAGTTAAATTCGCTGATATGAAAAAAATCCCATGTCGTAATTGATCAAATAACTTACACTTGTTGGTATAGCTAATATGGTAATATTCAACTTAATTTAGGTTTTCATGCATAATATTCCCAAACTTCCATTTGCATATAATTTCGATACTATTACTATTTTAAAAAAGCTTGCCAGAGCGCATAGAGCTCTTGCTGAGCTAAAAGGTATTTCTGAAATCATTCCAAATCAGGGAATTCTAATTAATACACTTGCATTGCAAGAAGCCAAAGATAGCTCTGCTATAGAAAACATTATTACTACAAGTGATGAGCTTTTCCAAAGTGATGTGAAAAGACAGTCTTTTTCTACGAAAGCTGCAAAAGAGGTTTATAATTACGTAGAGGCTCTTAAACGTGGATATGAAGCAATCCAAAAAAATGGCCTATTAACCAATAATTTGATCATTGAAATCCAAGCTCTCATCGAAAAAAATAGCGCTGGATTCAGAACCATTCCTGGTACTGAGCTCAAAAATGAATCTACAGGAGAAATTGTATATTTACCTCCACAAGATGCTATTGAAATCGCTAAACTGATGAATAATCTTGAATGCTACCTTAATGATAATTCTCTATGTGGGAATGATCCATTGATAAAAATGGCAATCATTCATCATCAATTCGAAAGTATCCATCCGTTCTTTGATGGTAATGGAAGAACAGGTAGAATTATCAATGTGCTCTATTTGGTAAAAAGTTCTCTTTTGAAAGCCCCCGTCTTATATCTTTCTAGATTTATCAATCAAAATAAAAATGAATACTACAGGTTATTACAAGCTGTTCGAGAGGATTCAAAAAATTGGGAAAGTTGGGTTTTATTTTTTTTAGATGGAATCATTCAAACATCGGAGCAAACCATTAACTTAATAAGAGATATTCAAAAAGTATTACTCCATCAAAAAAACACCATTCGCTTTCAACTACCCAAAATATACAGTCAAGAGTTACTCAATAACTTGTTTCATCACCCCTACACTAAAGTTGAGTTTGTCGAAGAAGAACTAGGAATTCATAGAAATACTGCAAGAAAATACTTAACAGAGCTTTCTAACATAGGAATCCTTACTAAACATAAAATCAGCAAAGAAAATTTTTACATTAATTCTGAACTTTTTATGCTTCTTCAAAATATTAACTATTCCAAATAAACTAATATGTGCACAAGAAAACGGTATTTCTTGTGCACATAGTCCAAGTCATGCACAAGAAATGGTCATTTCTTGTGCGAATGGTCAAATAAATTATTTCTTACAAAAACCATAAGCAGTTGCGAACCCCCTTGAAAAATTCATGTGATTTCAGTCTGATACTCAGTTCTACACATACTGGCATTGGCTCCAGAATGTGTAGAAAGATTCCCTATAGGAAGTGTTTCACAAAAAACTCCTCTTTTATACTCTGCTTCCATCTACCATATCACTACGAAGGCGTAAAAACGTGATATTTCAACTTTGCTCACTCATACTGAAAAAAACAATTTGCATAAAAATATTAAAAAATTAAAGTAAAAGCATTAACTTTAAGGACAGGTGCATAAATCCATCAAAAAAACCTGATGCAAGAACTCTACCGACCTATAAAACCATTACTTCCAAAAAAAATGAAAACAGGGTTTTGACTATCTGTCAGCATTATTAATACATGTTTATAACCTATTAGCAATAAAAGGAAATCTTACTACCAATGAGAAAAATTTCAATTTATATCACCTCAGTTTTTTTTATTTTGTGTTCTACAAATATAAATGCTGTTACAGATGTTGTAATCACAATTCCAAAGACAGGAACAAATTTAATAATAAAATGCATCAAATTGATCAAAGAAGTTCATGTTGAAACAGGCACTGTGGATTGGACGCATCACTGGCAAGATGGGGGTGATGCAGAAACTGTGGGTTGGACTCATCACTGGAAAGCTGGAAAGAATGACAAATTTTCCTTAGGGCCTACAGATTTAAAAGTGAAATATATTGAAAAAAATGCTCAGAAAATAATTCTGATTATTCGTGACCCTAGGGACTTAGTCTGCGCTTTGGCAAGAGTCACAGGAGGATCAACTTCCTCAAAAAAGTTGAATAACATTATTCAACTTCCAGGTAAATATCTCTCCAAAGCTGCTTGCAATCACCCTTTCCTTCGTACATATGGATCTTTCAATTCGATTTATAAAGAGTATTTACAATGGTCTCAATATCCATTTGTTTATATTGCCCGATTTGAAAAATTAGTTGGGCCACAAGGTGGTGGAAGTTTAGAGGAGCAAGTGCAAGAGATTCTAACCATTGCAAACCATATAGACAAACCTCTTACATATGATGAAGCTTGTTCTGTTGCAAATAAGCTCTTTGGAGGAACAACAACTTTTAAACAGGGCAAGTTACAAGATTGGAAAAACAAGTTTTCTGTTAAAAATATAAAAAAATTCAACGCTCTTAATGAAGGATTACTAGAATATTTAGGCTATGAATAATCACTCACTGGCTTATTAATCTATCTACTGCGGATTTTCTTAGGTTTCTTCACTTTTTTAGGAAGAGTTTCCACAAAAGATACTGCCTGTTGCAAATAAGTTTCTAAATCAGCGTCATCTTCTACCATA
>JAJFMH010000063.1 GCA_021772245.1 Chlamydiota bacterium
AGGAAAACTCCAAAGAGAAATTGTTCTGGGTCCTTTTGCTAAGCAAGTTGTTCGCTCATACGAAGAAATTGTAGTTACCTTAGCTAAACAAGGTCATTTTCTAATTATAGATGATGTTAGTTTTGGAAAGGAGCAAGTCGATCAATGGAGAAAATCACTACAAGCATATAAAGTTTTATGGGTTGGTCTGCATTGTCCAATAGAAGAAATTGAACAAAGAGAAAAAAACAGAGGAAACCGATTGGAGGGATCTGGCAGGCACCAACATACAGAAGTTCATAGAGGTGTTAAGTATGATATTGAGCTGGATACGCATATGCAAACATTGGAGGAATGCACAAGGATAATTAAAACTGCTCTTCTCTAAATATGCATATTCCCATCTAAGACAGTAACAGCTCTTCCTGTAAGAAAAACACGATCTTTTTCGATTTGTATTTTGACAACGCCTCCCCGTTTTGATGCTTGATAACCAACAAGGGATGATTTTTCTAATTTTTGCTGCCAATAGTGAGCTAACTTGCAATGAGCAGAGCCTGTAACGGGGTCTTCATTGACTCCAACCCTTGGTGCAAAGAACCGAGAGATAAAGTCGAAGTTTTCTTTAGATTTTGCAGTTATGAAGAGTCCACGGCAATCTATGGCTTTTATCTTATCGACATCTATAGCGTATAATTTGCGAAGCTGCTACCTAAGAGTTCATCTGATGGAAACTCATCTTCAACAATATTTTTCTAGTTAGCTACAACGATCCTCTGGAAGTTTTTTGATTAAAAGACATAGTATGCTTCATTGTAGTTCAATGGGCGTGAATATATTTCCATAAGGTAAAGTACTACAAATAGGAGTGACTATGGAACACATCTCATTTCAGATAGTTGAGTTTGGAAGTGATGCTTTTTTCAAAATGATGGATCTTAGGGAAGAAGTTTTATATAAACCGATTGGCCTTAGTAGATCAATCGACGATCTTGAAAAAGAAAAGAACTATATAAATATTGCAGGATTTTATGATGAAATCTTATGCGCAACATCTTCTCTTGTGATAACTGGATCAGAAATCAAAATGCAAAGAGTTGCCATTGCAGAAAAGTATCAGGGAAAAGGTATCGGCTCAGCTATGCTTAAGTTTTGTGAGCAGTATGCAAAGAATCACAATATTGAATATATCTACTGTCATGCGAGATCCGTAGCCTATGCTTTCTACCTAAAAAATGGATATAGTATTGTGGGTGAAGAGTTTCAAGAGGCAGGTATTCCTCATAGCGTGATGAGAAAGAAGCTTGGGTTGTAATTATGAAAACAAATGCAATTTCCATTCGAGAAGAAATAACACTGATTATTAGGGGCATTGATCCTCTAGACTCAGTTGAAAAAACACACATAGAGGAAACAATTGCGTGGATAGAATCAGGCGATGAAATCTTTCGTCTTCAAAAACCTGCAACTCCCCTCAAACATCTTGTTGCCTATTTTCTGCTATTGGATGTTAAAAAACAAAAAATTTTACTTATAGATCATATCAAATCTGGGCTTTGGCTTCCAAATGGTGGGCATGTAGACCCACATGAGCATCCGACTGACACTGTTGTAAGAGAAGCCAGAGAAGAGCTCGGAATTGAGGCTATATTTTATAAGCAAAGTCCACTGTTTTTGACAGTTACAAATACAGTTGGCACAGTAGAAAAACACACGGATGTAAGTCTTTGGTATGTTCTTAAAGCAAACACAGAAGATTCTTTGAATTTAGATTGTGAAGAATTTACGCAAGCATCTTGGTTTGAAATGAATGCGATTGATTTTTCTAAGTCAGATCGACATTTGGAAAGGTTTTTAAAAAAGATCAATACTGATGTAACTCTCAATAGACTCTACCACAGTCTTTAATGAGAGAAAATGCTCCCTTTTATAAGGGAGCTGATCAGATATCATCACCAAAGAATGGTGATGAAACTAGAAATAATCCAGATAAGCTAGAAAGTAATTTTTTTTGAAAGTTCATAGATCTGTCCGTTCAATAATGTAAAAAAAATTTTCAGATTAGAAGGAGCTTTTTGAAATTAGTCAAGAAATTATTAGTCATTCCAGTGAGTTTCTGTGTGAATTTTACCCTTTTGAATTGCTTCTAAAGCAGCTTTTGCGCCAGGAATGAGATTTTCAGGAAGGTTGTTTAACTTGAAAAACCGAAGGTCATCACATTTTTCAGGTTCCATGTTTTTAAAACTCCCCTTGAAATTTTCAACTTTAAAAACAAATAGTAAAAGTTCATGAGCATTAAATGGATTAGCTGCTGAATGTACAACTTGGGCGAGCTCAACATCTTCTTTAGCAAAGATGATACCTACCTCTTCCGTTGTTTCACGAATAGCTGCAAGCGTTAGAGGTTCGTCACCATCTAAGGATCCACCTGGAAATGCGTAGAATCCATCTCCAAAACCTGTATTTGCTCTTCGAAGAAGCAATACCTCATCGTCCTTGAATATAGTCATACAAACACCGATATGACATCTGAATCTGGGTTTATTTTCTATGTTTTGAGAAACAAGATCTTTCCTTAAGAAAAACATTTTTGAGTTTTTGTCATAACCTTTTCGTTCATACTCAATAAAAAAACCCTGCTTTACATAGAAAGCTAGATCTTCCCAGTCCATAGCAGTAGCAGTTAGAAATTTACATTTCTTGTCATTTGCAAGATCGATTGCTTGCTTAAGAAGTTGTTTTGCATTCCCCTTTCCACGGTGCTCTTCTTCAACAAAAAGGTGTTCGATATTTAATGCGCCATATTGATAAAAGCCGCTGATACCTGCAAGGATTGTTTCTTCATTAATAGAAAAAGCAAACGAATTTCTTTCTCCAATTGACTTGGCGATCTTTGCTTGCTTTTGAGACTGCTCAATTAGGAATTGTTTTGCCTTTGACGCATCTGGTACTACTTCCATACTTTTTCTGATATCTCATGTTTAGGTGTTTAAAATTGGAACTTAGCAAACAGGTGTAATTTTGGGAAATTATAAATCTTCCAGCTTCCAAAGACCAAGGGCTTTATCATCAAATCCTTCAAAGAAGGCTCCTTCTGTGCAGCCCTCATTAATAATCTTGATGGGGGGTGGCAAATTAAAAGGGGCTTTTTCAAGGTTGATGAGTCGCCAGTCCCCTGTTTTGATATTGGTATTTTGAAAGACACTTGGGTAAGTTGTGGTAAGAAGGTATTTGGATCCACTAGCTTTGAAATTTTGTATGGCTTTGTGAATATCTTCATTGGATAGATGAATAAAACAATCTCGACAAAGAATTAGGTCTCCTTTTGGAGGTACCTTTTTAGTAAAGTCTAAGATTTTAAAGACATGGTGCCTATCTTGATATTCATCTCTGTTTTTGTAGATGAGCTTTTTAACAATATCGATCCCATAATATTTTTTGATGGGAAGGTCTATTTCTTTCATCCAGTTGTAATCACCGCAGGGAGCATCAACTAAAGTTTGGACTTTAAGAGATTTTAACAGATTTGGGATTTCTACTCGAATTTTGCTTGTCTGAATAAGGTCAGATCCAGCTCCAGATACAGACTCTCCATCTCCCCATTTTTTTTCATCATAAATCGATTTAAAAATGGCTGTAGTCGAATTTTTTCGTAATTTTTTGATTTTCTTTTTTACTTTTGGGTAAAAAGAAACAAAGCTTGCAATTACAAGTCCAAAAAATAAAAGGTAAATAAATTTTTTAGCCATTATTCTGTTCTCCATTTAATGGATGAGGATTATATTGAATTAATGGATTTTGGAAAGAAAAAGGTTACAATGAGATAATTTACGCTCGTATATCCATTCAAAACATCTGCGTTATAAAATTCTCCTATTCAGATGATTCTAATGCTGTTAAAACTAGAAAATGACTCTAAAAAATTTAGAGAATATAAGTGTATAGAATTTGAAAAACTCTTAGTCATCCTTCCCAATAAATTGATTCATCCTTAGTCTCGTTTTTCCTATATTCCATTTCAGTTATTTGATTTTGTGGTGACTATTATGCCTATGCATTTTATATTTGATGGAAAAGTAATAGAAATTAACCAGACAAAGCGAATTATTTCCTATGAAAAGAGCTTTTAATTTTAAGTTTTTTTGCTATCTTCTTATATCATTTTTGGTGTTTTTTATTATTATTTACTCTCTTTCTAGATGCAGTAAATCTGAGTTTGTTCCCAAAAGCTCTTATAGCTATTCGACTGAAATGATTGATGTTATTATCCCCTGCGCTTCTAAAGATCTCGATACTCTAAACCTCTGCATTGATTCCATACGTAAAAATGGAGAGAATATTCGAAATATTTATGTGATTTCTGATCGAAAGTTAACTGATAAAGCAAGATGGATTGATGAGAGCATTTATCCTTTCTCTAAGCAGGACGTTGTAAACCAACTTTTTGAAAGCAAAGATGCATACATTAGGTACCAAAATAATGGACCTAATAGAATAGGCTGGATTTATCAGCAGCTTCTCAAATTATACGCTATAGATGTCGTTCCAGGAATTTCCAGTAATGTCCTTTGTTTGGATTCTGATACAATGTTTCTCAAAAAAACGAAATTTATGGATGAAAAGGGAGTTCCCATTTTTGATGTTGGTGAAGAGTACCACAAACCATATTTCTCACATGCAAAACGATTACTTCCTCATTTAAAAAGGGTACATTCAGATTTATCAGGAATTTCTCATCATATGCTTTTTCAAAGAAGCATTTTAACAGATATTAAAGACCTTGTAGAAAAAAGACATTCCCTCCCTTTTTGGAAAGCCTTTTTAGCCTGTATTGATGCTAAAGAACTGCATGGTTCGTTTGCATCTGAATATGAAATATATTTCAACTTTACCCTTATTCATACAGATGGGTATCATCTACGCAAGTTAAAGTGGAAAAATATCCCATTTATAGATGAAATAGAATCCTTTCAAAGCCAAGATTATGATTTTGTTTCATGTCATAGTTGGTTAAGAGATCAAGTAAATAATCAAAAACTCATAAACAAAGACATTTGAAGTATTTTTATGAAAATCAAGTCATTCGCATTCAGTATCATTAGTTTTTTATTCATTTTTTTTGAAGTGCACGCAGAGGAGAGTAAAAATGAATACTCCATTGTTTTTGTTCATATAGGAGACAAACTACCTAGCTATTTAGAAAATGCCATGGAGCAAGCCCAGCTTTTTAATCCCAATGCAGATATCTATTTAATAGCAGGAGAAACTGCTCTCAAAAAGCTTCCTGAAAAACTACAAAAAGACACTTATAAAAAAATCTACTGCGAAAGACTTCGTAAAACTCCCGCGCATAGGAAATTTAACAACACCTCTACCCTGAATAAATTTTTCCGAGACGGTTTTTGCAGCCATACTGCAGAAAGATTTTTATACTTAAATGATTTTATTACCCAGTATGAGATCACAAATATGTTTCACTTAGAGAATGACGTACTTCTGTATGCAGATTTATCTACAATGTTACCAACCTTTATATCAGAATACAAAGGCGTCGCTGCAACATTTGATAATGAGGTGAGATGTGTGCCAGGGTTTGTTTATGTTGCTAATAAGGATGCAATGAATAAGTTAGCTGACTTCATGGGAAAAAATGCATCAAAGGGACTAAATGATATGGAAATGCTTGCCCTATATAAAAATCAGAGCAAGAGAGAAGATATTGATTATCTTCCAATCATTCACAGTGACTTTGTCAAAGAAGATACTTTTAAAAGTAAGATGGGACACATTGCGAATAACAAAGAGCGTTTCCATAATAATTTATCCAAGTTTGACTCTATTTTTGATGCTGCAGCATTCGGTCAGTATTTAGGTGGGCAAAATCCAGATAATGGTCCTTGTAAACCGGGTTTTATCAACGAATGCTGCTTGTTTAATGTTTCCAAAGTAACTATTGAATGGGAAATAGATGAAAAAGGGCGAAAAGTCCCATTTGGTACATATAATGGTACTAAATATAGAATCAACAATTTGCACATTCACTCAAAAAAGCTCTATAATTTTTTATCGGCTAAATAATGAAAGTTTTTTTTGCATTTGTGTTATCTGTCTCTTGCATTTTTGCAAGACAGTACCCTATTAAACTCCCTATTGTCTCTGGTGAACAATTTAGAAAAATTGCTAATCACCATTTAGATGATCATAGCGACAATATTGATCCTTTGAGTGTAAAAAATGGGGATATTATTTTTGTAAAAACAGAAATGCTAGATACATTTTTCCATAAGATCCACGTTCATGTGTTATTTCCATATATTTTGATTACACATAATTGTGATAAGAAAGCTCCAGGTCAGTTTGCTTCCTTTTTAGATGATCCTAATCTATTTGCATGGTTTGCGCAAAATGTAGAAGATTATTCCCATGAAAAGCTGACTCCTATTCCCATTGGAATTGCAAATAGTCAATATGCACATGGAAAAATTGATACCTTTAAAAAGTTACGTAAGAGAACAAGAAACTTCCCAAAACGTCATCTCTTATATATGAATATAAATATTGGCACTAACCTTGCCTATCGTAAATCAGTATATAGACAGTTTTACAAGAAGCCCTATTGCTTCGCATCACTTCCCAATAAAACCCAAGAGCAGTATTTAGAAGACTTAGCATATTCAAGATTTGTCCTAAGTCCTAGAGGCAATGGAATTGACTGTCATAGGACCTATGAGGCTCTATTAATGGGATCTATCCCAATTGTTATTTCATCCATGCTAGATCCAATTTTTGAAGGATTACCTGTACTTATTATAGATGACTATGAAAAACTCTCTAAAGAGTTATTACATAAAAAATACGAAGAGATTTCTTCTAAGCAATATCAGCTTGAAAAACTTTCTTTTTCCTATTGGAAAAGCATGATTCTAGAAAAGCAAAATGAAATTCGCTCTTAAAAGCTCTCTATAAGATTGTCTAATTTTTTCTCAGCAGAAACTAAACTTTTGGCGCTTCGACTCATACCAGACCATGGATATTTATTGAGAGTTTGTTTGTAATTCGATAGGGTGTACTTTGCAGAGCTCGTAACAGAGGTTAATTCTTCCCAAGAGATTGGCATCGCAATAGAGCCATCAGCTGTCTTTCTAAGAGAATATGGAGCAACAGATAACTGCGCAAAAGAATTTCTTAAATAATCAATAAACAAGCGTCCCATGCGTTTATCTTTGCGAACATTAGTAGTATATTTCTTTGGATCTATTATAGATAAATACTGTCCTATTTTCTTTGCAAAATTTCTTGTTTGCTCAAAGTTTTCACCTTTTACAGGAATTACAATATGAATACCTTTTGATCCGGTAAGTAATACAAAGCCTGAAATTGACAATTGATCCAGTAATTTTTTGATTTCTTTAGCGGCATCTTTAGCGAGGTTAAATTTTCCAGCTGGTGGATCAAGGTCTATGATCATTCTGTTGGGTTTTTGCAAGTTTGGAAAAGAGCTTAAGAAGGGATGAAATGTTATGCATGCTTGATTGGCTAAATAGAGAAGGGTTTTTTCAGAGTTTACGATGACCATATCGATGGGACTTTGTTTTTCCCGTTTTACTGGCTTGTGAGAAACAAACTTTGGAAAGTACTCCCCTTTTTGTTTTTGGAAAAAGCCTTCTTTGGAAACACCATTCGGGTACCTTTCCATTGCAAGGGGCCGATTTTTCAGGTGTGGCAATATATGAGTGGCAACTGCTTTATAGTAATTGATGATATCGAGTTTCGTGGCTTTGATTTTTGGGAAAAGAACTTTAGCTTCGTTTGTAATTTCGATCATGATTTTTCCTTTTGAATCTGGGACATGGTTTTACCAGATTTCACAGACTTAGGATTACTCGTTAGTAGATTTTTAGAGTCAGATGCATAATCATCTTTCATTTTGATAAGTAGCCAGTTTTTTTCTCTAAAACGAACAAGAGCAAATCCTCCTTTTAGGATCTTGCCATTTAAAAAGATTTCGATTCTTCCATTTTTCAGACATTGCTTCATAGAAGTTTCTTTTTTGAGATTTCTATAAGTTCCGCGATCCCAAACCATAACCGTTCCAGCGCCATATTCTCCTTTGGGGATAACACCCTCAAAAGTCCCATAGTTTAAAGGATGGTCTTCTACTTGAACGGCAAGCCGTTTATGTTTAGTTGAAAATGAGGGACCCTTAGGAATAGCCCATGATTTGTATACTCCATCGACAGCTATTCGTAAATCATAATGTAAATGAGAAGCATCATGTTTTTGGACTACAAATTTTTGGGAAGAAGAGAGAGCTTTTTCTTTGGGCTTTATCGTATTAGATAGATCACTCATAATAGCTCCATTTGATCGATCCCCCATTTACCTCATTGTAAAATCGAGTGTCAAGAAAAAGCTTGAAGGAATGATTCCATATTGATTATGGGTTAATAAAGGAGAGTTATTATGATTGGATGCATGTTTTCAGGTGGCTTAAGTGATTTGCCCA
>JAJFMH010000064.1 GCA_021772245.1 Chlamydiota bacterium
CCAGCTAGCGGCAACAGTTTTTTAATTTTCGTTTCCATCCTTTTTCTACTCCCTAAAGTTTGATGTGAGTTAGACAAACGTCAATTCTATAACAGAAATTTATTGCTTGTATATTTAGATACATTATTCATAAAAAAAAAATCTGTCAATACCTAATGAGTTTTTTTTTTGAATTTTTACTTGAGAGTGAAGTTTTGAAGGCCTTGAAAAAGTGAATTCATCTTCTCAAGCCAGTCTAAAGAGTATTTTCCCATTTGCTTCAAAATAAAAAACCAGCCTGCCCAAAGTAATGAAAGTCCCAAAAAAGACTTAAGTGACATTCCTAAAAATGCAATTTGGACTTGCGGAGCGAGTCGATTTGCAATTCCAAGAAACATTTCTGCCATTAAAATTGCAACAAGTGATGGCGCTGCTAGTTGAATTGCAATAGTTACAATTGTACTTAATAACCCCATTATACTTTGCCAAAATGGATTGCCATATTGAAAAAATGCTGCATTTAAATATGCATCTGGGGGAAATACTGTATACGAATTAAGGAGTCCTTCAAAAAAAATGAAGGGACCGTTTAATTGAAAAAACATTATGATGAGAATATAATTAAAAAATATTCCGATCGGAGATGCTTGCATTTGCAGTATTGGATCTTGCGATTGCATCGATGATGCGCCCCGTTGGTAGTCGATGTAAATACCAGATGACTCAACAACATAGAACGGTATAGCAACAAGTACTCCGATTACAAAACCTACAAGTAATTCTTTTGCGGCGTACCCGATATAGGCATCGTTAAAGAGAATTTCATGCGAGACATGGGAAAACAAAAATGGTAGAAATATTATACTTAAACAAATTGCAAGTGCCATTTTTCCAATGGGAGGAACAAGCTTTGCTCCAAGAAAGGGAGCAACAGCCACTATGGGCACTATTCGAAATAGAGCTAAAAAGAATAAACTTACAATTGTCTGGGGAGAGTATTTTGCTAAGTCTGTGAAAAAGGTTAGGTAATCACTAGTCATTTACCCATGCCATTTGGGAAAATTATTAAAGATATTACCGGCAAATTGCATGATTTGTCCACTTAAAAAACCGCCAAGTAATAAAAGAGTAAAAATTACAGCTACAAGTTTTACTGTAAACGATAGTGACTGCTCTTGAATTTGGGTTGCAGCTTGAAAAATAGCGACTGTTAATCCAAATAGCATACTGATTAAAATAGGTGGTCCAGAAAGAATTAGAATAAGAAGGAGCGCTTGGTATGCTAATTGATATATTTCTGCTTCATACATTGTAATACATCCTTATCTAAACGTTTGCACAAGACCTTGTACAACCAAAGTCCAACCATCAATCATTACAATTAAAAGAAGTTTAAGAGGAAGTGCAATCGTCAATGGAGATAGCATCATCATTCCCATAGCAAGCAAGATGTTAGAGGTTACAAGATCAATCACAAAGAAAGGTAGGTAAATCAGGACACCTATTTCAAATGCTGCTTTTATTTGAGATGTTATAAATGTGGGAACCACTACAAGAAAGTCATTCATTTTAATATCGTTCTTGAATTCTGCAGGCATACTGCGCTCTGCTAGTCTGTAGAAACTTCTCTGGTGTTGCACGGATGAATTTTTCAACAGAAATTCGCGAAGAGGTTCTTTTGCTTTATCCACAACATCTATAATGAAATATGCAGAGGGCTTGGAAAAAAGTTCTTGGGGCATATCTTTATCAATGGTTGTTTTTGCGGCGTTATACATAGCCATGCCTGTTGGAAACATCACATAGATAGCCATGATTAATGAAATTCCGACAATCGCTTGATTGGGTGGAGATTGCTGCACACCCAATGCATTCCTTAAAAGAGATAATACAATTACGAACTTGAGGAAGGATGTAAGAAGCATCACAGCGAAAGGTAAAAGGGCCAATCCCGCAAGAACCGATAGTTCAGTTACAAGAGATGGAGTTGGTGTATCTTTTTCTCCAATAAATCGTTCCATTGCATTGGAGTTTTTTGGAGCCTCGTCTGCGCATAACTGCCATGTAGTTGAAAAAAGCAGCGCACACAAAAAAGAAAATAGTACTATTTTTTTACTTCGAATCATGAATTCCCAGTATTATTTGAAAGCTTCTCAAAAGCAGCCTCCATGGCTCTCCATTGATTTTCAAGCGTTGCGTTGATAATACCAGCTTCTGTTTCAATAATACAACCGCCGATTTCTATATCGGAACGCTCTTGGATGTGAAGAGATTGTAGTTCTTCAAGTAAATCTCTGATTTCAGATTTTTTCTCTTCGAGAATTTTTTTATCTTCTTTGTTTACGAAGATTTTAACAATCTTTGCATGTATGACAGGTTTAAGTGTTTGATAGACAATTTCAAGTATTGTATCGGGATTCGTTTCTAGTTCTTTTGACACAATTTTTTTAGATGCTTGAAGAGCTAGAGGTAAGATAGAATTTTGAGCATTATGTCTTGTTTCTAGGGCTTGCTTTTGAAGGTACTCTATCTGTTTATTCCACTGAGTTTGTCCTTCAAGAAATCCATCTTCATAAGCCTTTTTTTTGATTTCTTCACACTCTTCTTTTATTTCTTTCATGTAGGTTTTAGCATCTTCTTTTACTTTGTCGAGTATTTCTTTAGAAGAAAGGAGTTTGCTAAAAGCTTCTTTTGGAATGATTTTTCCTGTTTCTTGCTCATGGATTTCTCCATCATAGATAAGTGAGAAGTATTTCATATTAGATCCTTATTGCTTGCAAGTTCGATAACTTGACTAGTGAGTAATAGACGAGCTTTTTCATTTTGAATGGGTGTATAGTGCTTTTGTAATACGCTTGCGCGTTTTGTGTCGAGTTTGTGGCTAAGATGCCAAAGAAGGGAGGTGTGAGAACCATAGATAGCTTTTGCTAATCGGTTTATCCCTCTAAAATGTAAAACCCCTCTCAAATCTGTTTCGTTTCCATTCCATTTTTCTAAATGCAGTGAGGAAAAAGAAAGGGGTTCTTTTTTTTTGGTAAGTTTATCGAAGTAGGTATGTTCCTTTTTTGTTAAAATACTCAGAATTTTTTTCATTTTGGCAGATTCTAATACGTTCTTGATATCAAAAGCTAAGTCATGAAGTCCTAGGTAGTCGATTAGATTAAGAAGTTGTTCATGCGAAAGATCAAGCAATTGATAGATAGACGTTCTAGGAAGAAAATTGCTTGGAAAGAAATTACTTTCTTCTTCCAGAAGACTATCAATGATTGTATCCTGAATGAAGTCAGTTGCGAATTTTGATAAAGAAAAAGGTTTTTTTTCAGATAAATTTAATCTTGATTGCGTTTTTTTACTAAGAGCTCCAGTAAATAGCATTTTATCTGTTTCAGTGAGGTTTTCAATAAGAGGTTCAATCCAGCTGTAGTGAATATCACATAAGTTTAATAGCGGTTTATGCAAATCTTTAGTGTCAAAAGATTTTGGATTAAGTGGGCAGGGGCTTACTTTCAAAAATTGCTTGAGGTTGCTTTGCTTGTCAGAGCTTGCGTTTAGCATGCAACTTTCGAATACAAAAGAGGAAAGATCACTCATGATATTTATTTAGTGGTGCCTTTTCCAGGGGGTGGGGTTTCTTTATTATTTGCGGCAATTGGAACAGGATTAACAATCTCTTTTAATCCTCTTTTCTTAAGCGCTGGATAAATTTTCCAAGCTAGCCATATGACAAGAATTGCAAAGACAACTGCAAAAAATGTAATGGTAAAAAAGAGGAAACGGAATTTTCCAGCTGAGCTTTTATCCATTACTATTGACCAGATACTGACATATTCATTGCCACTTGCGCCTAGTTTTTCATTGATTTCAGAGACTGTGACATCTGTGAAACGAGATCTATCAGAGACAACAGTTACGTCATTGATATCAAGGCCTGTTACACTTCCCGATACAATGCGCTTTATTTTGTTTTCCAAGTGAATATTGGGGTCATCAATTACTCCTTGGTGTTTGACATAAACAGCGGATGTAATGCGCTCACCTTTCTCTTCATTCATTCCTTGTGTTTCAGGGGGGAAAGAGAGTTGGACACTTGAGTCTATGACACCATCGATCATAAGTATGATATTGTTAATTTGCTGCGCTAAGCCTGCTTGATAGCGGATAGTTTCTTCTTTATCCGTTGACATAAGGCCCTGTTTAGCAAAAAGCTGAAGAAGGTTTGTTCCCTGACGCCTCGGAAGTCCATTTTGATTTAAAAAAGCCATGGCGTCAACAGCATTCGATTCTGAAACCATAATTTGATATTTGACAGCTGAGTCTCCCCCAATATCAGAGCTTGTCATTTTTTCTTTTTCTGCTCTGATGCATCGACTTTCTAAAAGAACAACAATCATATTTGCTTCTCTTTCA
>JAJFMH010000065.1 GCA_021772245.1 Chlamydiota bacterium
TGGTGATGCTTCTCAAGCTGGTGATGCTTCTCAAGCTGGTGATGCTTCTCAAGCTGGTGATGCTCCTCAAGCTGGTGATGCTCCTCAAGCTGGTGATGCTCCTCAAGCTGGTGATGCTCCTCAAGCTGGTGATGCTCCTCAAGCTGCTGATTCTGATGGAGCGGAATAATAAGTTCTGTCAATATAAAACAAACAAAGAGACATAAAACTCTCTTTGTTTGTTTTATGTCTTAAATTTAAATGAGCACCCCTTTCTATATAAAAAAAGAAATTAATATTTATTAATTAAAGATTTTATAAAATTTATTCTCCGCTCTTTCTATTTTTCTAGTTATTTCTAGTAAATTATTTTACTCTGCGGAATTCATTTTTTCCTCATCTTATCCTCAATCAGTTACAATCAAATATTTTGTAATAATAACAGTAGAAAAAACAATTCCTTTTACAGCCATGTAACATCTTTCCAGCTACTTTTAGTTTAGTTTGTCGCTACCATCCCGGTATCTCATTTCTAAGAGAGTTGTTAGAATGCATTCTATTGAGAAAATATTTTTCAGAAAGACTAATACATCTACTTTATAATTCTACTTGTAATTTTTTTCATAACAATTAGCTGATCGATTAAAGTCTTTGTATAAATTTTCACTGTATCAAAACTTGGATCTGTTACATTTTGGATTTGAATCAAAATATTAATTTTTTCTTTAAACATAGAAACTATCTCAGAAGACTCTGATTTTTTTAACTCAAAAGCTTTCGAAAGAACCTCAAAACATTCCTGAATATTTTCGGAAGACATTTTATTGATTTGTAGATACTTTTGCTGGGAAGTTTCAGGCAATGAATGAATTGTATCAAGTAGAAGTAATATCGTATGAAACAATTTTTTCTGGGCTACTATTAGCTTTTCAAATTGATCAACTGGAAAGCCCTTTTTACTACCCTCAAAAATAGCATCTTGTAAAAGAGATTTTTGATCATCGAGTAATGAGTCTACGCTACTTTCTAAATTTTTAATATCATCAGTGTTGGATTCAGAAAAAGTCAGTGTATGATAATAAAGGGCTCTCAAAGCAAGGAGTGTTTTTGAAATATTTTTTTTGAGTCGTAGTCTTGCTCTTACTGGAAAAATAAATTTATTAACTAGCAATGCCAAAACTACGCCAGCAAGTATTTCAATAGTTCGCTGAAACCCTTTTTCAATAGATACAGGTGAAGCGGATAAAATCAATACAACAGTGGTTCCCCCCAAGATACCGGCTTTACTCCATTTTGCGTTGCCACTTGCTACAAAGGAAAAAAAAGCTACAAATATGAAAATGGATAGAGCTATGGCAAGTATACTATTAGGAAAAAGTGTAAGTATCATAATTGCAAAAAAAGCGCCCGACATAGATCCAATTACTCTGTAATAAGATTTTTGCAGTGCGCCGCCATAGGATGGTTTCCCACTCATCACAACAACAATTGTAATTAATATCCATTGTCCGTGCTCAAGATGTAAGAGTCGAATAGAAATAAAGGCAATTATACAAGCTATTGCTGTCTTGATACTATTTAATGCTCGGTCTGATAGGAATGATAATTCCACAAATATATATCCGTTTGATTTTTTTCTTCTTGTTACCTTTACTTGAAAAAGGATGCAAGAAATATCATTGTATAGAGCGAACTGTTAGATAGCGGCTACAAAATTTAGAACAAACAGCTCCTTTTCTTGCAACGCTGATACAATGGATTGATATCCGATTAAATTCTCTTTGGCATCGCTGATGCCTAGGAGTTTTTCAAAAGAGTCTTTTCCAGGACTTTTTTGTAAAAAATTACAGATCGTTTGATTATATTTTAGGTAATCTTCAGAATCATCTCTTACAAAAATTTCCAAAAACCCAGAATTCTTCAGCAGCTTTTCATAATGCTCTTTTGTATGAGCGAACAAAGTTAGGTCTTCAATCTCCTGTAATTTCTTTATATTTGGTCCAAACTCACCTTCTTTTCCACTGATCCAGTCCGTAATCACAAGATTTCCATTAGGTTTAAGGATCTTTACAATCTGCTCAAGCAAAAGATCTTTATGTTCAATATGAGTAAATACTCCCTTACTATACACAATGTCATGCATCTGCCCTTGGACAGGAAGTAGATTCTCCTCATTTACGTGTAAATATCGGAGTTTATTTTGAAGTGACGATGGAACCTTCTTCGTACACTCTTCTACCATCCAAGGATTAATCTCAAGTCCTGTGATATCCATTTGATGTTTTTGCTCTAAGTATACGCTCACTCCTCCAAGCCCACATCCAATGTCCAATGCTTTTTTATCTTTTAGATCGATACCAGTAAACATTTGCTCGATAGCGTCCACTCCTCCTTCGGACATCATACCTTCCCCATAGATACTCTCAAGTAAGTAGCAGTACTTTGGTGTATATTCTTCGATGATTTTCTGATAGTTTGCATTACTGTTCATATTTCACTTGAGGGATAGCATTTTAGATTGTACCTGCTTATCATCTAACCATATCTTCGTTCGCAATAAATATTCCAATTGAAATTGGATATGTTCCTTAGATACATCTTGAGAAATAGAATCTGCACCTCGATATTCAATGCCGCTAAAAGGAATCTGCATTTCTTGAAGAGAAGTATCGCAACTTTGAATGTTAGACTCTAGATCATCAAAAAAAATTATCTGACTTGGTACCATCTCTATTTGCTCTAAAAAAGCATTAAGAACTTCGCCTTTTTCATATCCTTTTGAAAAAAGGATTCCACGATAAAAAAGTGGCGCTCTTTTTCCTTCTAATTTCATTTCATCAAAAGAAACACAAGTGATCGATGGGAATGAATTCTCAAAATGTATTCCTAGCGAATTTAGGTGCTTAGACCTCCACAATTCAACCTTTGGAATTACACCAAATTTTCCACTCGGACAGCTTGTTAGTGCTATTACCTTAACTCCCCTATCTTGTAGTTTTTGCAATATCGAAACAATCTCTTCTTCAACAAGCACTCTTTTAGGTAGAAGCATACTCAAACTGAATTGATTTTCTAACCATTGCTTTTTTGATATTGCAATATTTTTTGTCGCATTTTCACATATAGATTGATCCAAAAGAATCGATTGTAAAGCCTCATCAAATGCTCTTTCAGCCTTTGGATGAATAAATCCATCGAGCGTCGTAATCAAGACCTCATCTACATCAAATACAACCAAGCTATCAACTCCAAGTGAGTCAAAATCACATTTCCAGTCCGAAAAAGAGTCAATTTTTGTAAAAGAAGCACACAATAGATTCAAAACTAAGGTGGAGGCTAAAATAAAGGTCGTTTTAAAAGTCATAAGCTGCACATTAAGTTGTTAAATCATAATTACTTATATCATTTTTTTCTGGTTTTGATCAAGTGGAAATTTCACGTCCCCCATCTTTGTTTTGAGATATTAATAAGCAAATGATCAAATTTCAGTGAAATAGTGTGAGAAATATACGTTCTAAGACAAAATGAGAAAAAGATTTTTAAATCGTTTGACGGTAATTTCTTCAGCGCTCTTCCAAGAAAAATCCGTAATCTCAAGTCTTTTAGAAATGGATCGCAAAGCAAAATTTGCAGTTTATTTATATCAAGGTCCTCTCAAAATTGATCATGAAAATCGCATTATTTTTCTACCAGCATGGATGGTTTGGTTTTTGATCCTTGGAGTAATGCATGTACATCTTGTAATTCACTCATGATTTGCTTGGGATTGGTTTGCAGGTGAATCATTCTATTGGCTTTATCAAATACAAAAAAATGATCGATATCTTTAGAGATAAATGTATATGGAGAAATATTTGTGCAATACGGTGAAAATTGCTGCCACGACTCACTATTTGCCTTGATAAAGGAATCTTTCATCTCAAGTTCATTGAAGTTCATATCGCCCATTGCAATAATCACTTCTTGGCTATGTAGTAGTTGTAACTTAACTAAATACTCTGCAAATTCAAAACGAGCTGGTTTCAAAGGATCGCCTGGAAGGTGCGCATTTATGATATGTAAGATTTCTCCAGAATTTCTATTTTGCAAAGTAGCAGACTGGACCGATTTTTTTCGATTTTCAGAAAAAATTCCTTCAACTGTCTTGGCAAAGACTACATCAAAAACATTCATATTTAGAACAAGCGCTTCTCCGTGACTTTGAATAATTCTATAGTGATCTGGAAGTTGAGATTTGAGCTCTGTGATAAAGGCACTATTGCATTCTTGCAATGCAATGATATCTTCTCCACTTTTAGTATTAAGAGCCATTTCTACGACTAGTCGAGCAGTATGCTTATCACGAACTGTAAGATCAGAATTTTCTATATAAATGTGTTCATCACATATGACTGAGCGAGCAAGCCCCTGATGGTTTTTCTCAATTACCCAATCCATATATTTTGAGTCCAAAACATTCCAAGAAGCAATATGTAAATCACCGAATTGCATAGCGATTGGTAGATGATCCGATGGAAAGTTCCAACTTTCTTGAAGCTCTCCAACAAACACTCCCATTGGTTGCATTGTAAATGTGTTCTCCATCTGCTTGGAATTTATAGAAAGTGTGTATCGATTACTTGAGTCCTGATTAAGTTTTTTGCTTTCTTCAATCTCAAAATCTTTATTTGATGTTTGCAAAAATCCAACCGACCCAAATAACATCAGAAAAGTTAAAATTAATGGAAAAATAATTACCCCCGATATTGTCTTTAAACAATTCTAAAAAAACAAAGGTTAATTAATCAACTAAAAAAAATTATTAAGCCCTAAGAATAAATATTATTTTAATTTCGAAAAAATCTATGACTATTGACGAATCAGATTATTTACTAACTACTTTCGAAGGCGCTAATGGATCATTTAGACTACCCTCGACTTCTAATGGGCTTAACCTTAATGAAATTATCATAACTGTGTATTCTGATTCGTATTTAGAGTTAAGAATACAAAATGTTTCCTGAAAACAGTTCTTCTTTCAAGATTAATTTCCGTATGAAATCATATCCATAACAAAATAAGCTCTCATTTTTTTTCCATTTCACATGGTTGCGTCAGCTTTTCATTAAAAAAACTGTTTTTACAATATAAAAGTCTAACAAAAATAAAATCATTGACAATTTTTTGTAATAAAATGATACTTTTTCTAAAAAATAAAGAGAAAACTTATGCACAGTACGAGAAATTTTAACATTGTGAATGATAATTTTTCACCTCCACCTTACGACGGATTTAGATATCAGCCGAGAACGTCTGACTATAATTTTATGCCTCCATCTTACAACCAATTAAGACAGCAGCCTGCAACACATCTAAATCTTCAAACCCATTTCAATCAAAATGTCAATCAAACTGATGCTGCAAATAGTACTTCTGAAGATATTCTATTAAATTTTTTGACTGAGACTACAATATCTGCAGTATTTGGATATATTGTTACTGCAGTATTTACTGCAACCAATCCGATTTTTGGAGCTGTGTACGTAGGCGGATCCAATGTTCTCTACGGATTGCTTTTAAATACTACTATAAACCCTTCTGAAGAATCATATTGTTTAGGGCTGACAGCATCTGCTATTTCATACCTGTCAATGAATGCGGCCGGTTATACGATTCCACTAGCAACAGCTGCAGTTATTGAGGTTTCATCACTTCTTGCACTCACTTCTTGTTGCCTTCCGTGCTTCGCAGCGATTGGCATTTTATTTGCTACTATTTAAATTACAAATATAAAAAAAAACACATTCAAAAGGAAGTCTAGCCTTCCTTTTTCTAATGAATCGAACTTTTTTAAAGAAATCTGCAGGGATATCTTGAGTGAAATTTACTTATAAAAAAGAAACGGAAGAGGTAGGATTCGAACCCACGGTCCCGTGAAGGACTTCTGTTTTCAAGACAGACGCAATCGGCCACTCTGCCACTCTTCCGCTATAGACTATAAAATTATAGGCGGTTTGTAAAAAAAATCAAGTGCAATGTTATCCAAACTGCTCTAAAAAGTTCATATTGTTCTCAGTAAAGAGTCTGATGTCACTTATTCGATGGCGCAGCATAAAAAGCCTCTCTATTCCACCACCCCATGCATATCCTGAATATACATCTGGATCAAGCCCTCCAGCCTTTATAACTTCTGGATGCATCATTCCTGCGCCGCAAACCTCAAGCCAACCTGTGGTTTTGCAAAGAGCGCATCCTTTTCCAGCGCAATTTGTACATTTAATATCAATTTCCATGCCAGGCTCTACAAATGGAAAGTAACTTGGACGCACTCTCATTTCAATTTTTTGATTGAAGATCTTTTCATAAAAAGCCTTTTTAGTTGCTAAAAGATCTGCAAAAGTTACGCCTTTATCAATGTAAAAAGCGTCCACTTGATAAAAGAACACATGAGATCTGGCTGTAATTGTTTCATTTCGATAACACTTACCAGGAGAGGCAACTCTAATGGGCGGTTTATGCGATTCCATCATACGTTGCTGAATAGAGGTTGTGTGAGATCGAAGAAGAGTCTCTTTATCAATATAAAAGGTATCTTGCATGTCTCTTGCAGGATGATCTTCAGGATAGTTCAACCCTCCATAATTGTAATACTCTGATTCCACTTCAGGAGAATACTGCACTGAAAAACCCATCGAGACAAGTATGTCTAGGACTTCATCCACCATTTGAGAAATGGGATGTTTTCTTCCAAGAAAGGTTTTATTTCCTGGGAGTGTTACATCTACTTTATCGTTTTGGAGACGATCATTCATTTCCCTTTTCGAAAGGATACCTTTTGTATTATCAATCGATGCAGAAATTTCTTGTTTCAGTAAGTTGATTTTTTTTCCAAGGAGAGGTTTTTGCTCTGGTGATGCGTGACGTAGATCTTGCATTAATGCAACAATGTGCCCTTTTTTACCCAGATACTTGATCTCAATTTCTCTTAAAAATTCTTTTGTTGTAACACCTACTATATCAGAGTCAAATTGAGCCTTGATTTTTTCTAAATCTTTTTCATTACTCGATTCCAAAATCTCTCCCTTTGGGTAAAAAAAATCCGCATGTACACTAAGTATACATACGGATTAAAACTGCTGCAATGTGAAATTCTAAGCTAAAGCTGCTTTAGCCTTATTTGCTATAAATGCAAATCCCTTAGGATCACTTATTGCCATATCAGATAGCATCTTTCTATTTAAAGCGCACCCAGTCTTAGTAAGACCATTGATGAGTTTACTGTAAGATACTCCATTAATCTTTGCCGCTACACCGATACGAATAATCCATAGGCGTCGAAAGTCTGCTTTCTTTTTCTTTCTGTGGGCATAGTTAAATGCCATAGCTTTCATTACTGTATCTTTGGTTTGTCTAACGTGATTCTTACGATCACCAACAAAACCTTTTGCTCTTTTTAGCAATCGCTTTCTTCTTCGGCGAGAAGCAACTGCGTTGGTTACTCTAACCATGATTTACTCCTTAACTTGGAAGAGGCTCTATGCCGCTCCCATTAATTTCTTAAATTTTGTAGCAATAGTACTCATAACAAGTCCAGGATTTTTGGACTGCCTTTTACTCTTGGAAGTTTTTTTGGTCATAATATGACGTCTTCCTTGCTTTCTTCTCATTAACTTTCCTCGGCCAGTTACTTTAAAACGTGATTTTAAAGCCTTCTTTGTTTTCATTTTTGGCACGGTATTTGTCTCCTTAACAACTCTTAATTTTTCTTTTTCTGTGGTGCCATTACCATTGTCATATTTCTTCCTAGTAACTTTGGCATTGCTTCCACAATAGAAACTTCTTCTAATTCTTCTATAAATCGGTTACAAAGTTTTCTACCAACTTCAGTATGGGCAAGCTCTCTTCCCCAAAACGTGCAAGCAACTCTTACTTTGTTTCCTTTTTCTAAAAACTCTTTCGCTCGCTTAAGCTTTACTTGAAAGTCATGCTCATCAATATTGGGCTTCATTTTGACTTCTTTTAGCTTAACTTGGTGTTGCGTTTTCTTACTCTCTTTCTCTTTTTTGGTTAGCTGGTATCGATACTTTCCATAATCAATGACCTTACAAACAGGAGGTTTTGCATTAGGTGAGATTTCCACCAAATCCAGTCCAGCATCTTCTGCAATTGTAAATGCTTCTCTTAATGAAACAACTCCTACTTGACTACCATCAGGTCCTATCAAACGCACCTGAGGGGACTTAATTTCCCGATTAATTTTCAAACTTTAACTTCCTATTCTAACGAAAATTCAAATAATACATGATACAATGTATCCGCAAACCCAAAAAGATACTATAGGATTCCATCATTTTTCAAAAGCTCCATTTTAGAAAGAAGCTCACTTAAGCTCATTTTTTTTGAAGAACTCTTTGCTGAAGCACGTACCGTAATAAAATCTTCATCCCTTTCTTTTTTTCCAATAAGTACCAGAAAGTAAGGATTTTCTTTAATCGCGCTTTGGATTTTTTTATCTAAACTACTATCGGCAACATCGACAAATGATCTAAACCCAGCTTTATTTATCTCCTGAGAAACTTCATAGGCCTTTGACTCACAATCTTTTGAAATACTAATTACTCTTGCCTGCTCTGGTAATAAATTAAAGGGAAGATTCCCTTTAGAATGCTCTATCACTAATGCTAAAAATCTCTCTATCGAGGTAAAAAGAGACTGCGTTAATTGGTATCCTTGATCTACTTTTTCAACTCGAATAGAAGATACCCTCCAAGGCTTTGAAGAAATATCTTTTATTTGCAATGAAAGCTCTAAATACGACCCATTCCCTTTTATTATTTTTTTCTGAAAAGGAAGATTAAACTCAGTAAATGCCTTTATTCCAATTTTCTCCTCTTTTCCAAGATGAAAACCAGCATCAAGTTCAAAAAAATAATTTTCAACTGGAGTGCATGCAAGCACAGATTTAATAAGATTTAGAGCCGAAAGCAGCTCATTTAAAAGTTCTTTTTTTGGAAAAGAAATAATCGAGAGGTCTGAAGTATAGGCTGAGCAGTCGAATAAATTTTCATCCTTTAACTTTGGTTCAAAGTAAGGCCCTATTTCAAAATATCTTTGATTAGGTTTTGCTACTGCTGTAGCATATTTTTCATGAGCCAAAGATGCTTCTTGTTTAGAAAAAATTCGCTTAGGCGATTTAATCTCTAAAAAACCATATTTTTTTCTGATATCACGAGCAAGTGATGTAAAGAAATGAATCAGAAAAACTCCATTTGGTTTCAAAAAACAAAAGGATTCTTTTGCCTGCTTTACAATCGAAAACAGTTGCAATTTTTCACCCAAAAACACGTGATTTTTTTTTGAAAGAGTTTTTTGATGCTTTAGATTTTCTTTAAGAGCGTCTTTGCTTGGAAAGCAAAGAGCAGATATTCGAGTAACTCTTTCTTTTTTCTTTCTAAAAAAAGTGGTATATTCCTCCTTAGAGTCTATTAGTTTCCAAGATAAACCTGTAGGATTCTTGTCTAGAATAGGTTCTAAACAAAAATCTACAAATTGATCAATTTGAATTACTTGGCAAAGCCCGCTTTCTTTCTTTACACTTTCTGAGCGGATCAGTTGATTGTGATGCAGTAAGTATTCGGATGCTGAAAAAGGAACCATTTCGTGAAGAGTGATATTTGGATTTTCACTAAAAATCCTTTGCATTCTCTCTGATAAAAAGACCAGCTCTTCTGGGGTAATTGAGTCTTTGAAAATAAAATCACAGTAAAATCCAAGATGGGTCAAACCGATATCTACAAGAATCGTATCTGAATAAATATCTGTTGCAGCTTTTGCAAGTAGCCTTGCCGCAAAGCTGCGAAGCATGCAAAGTTGTTCTTGGTCTTCGATATTTTCTTCCAAAAATTATTTTTACAAAGAATTGGGATATAGCTGATTCGAACAGCTGACCTCCACGATGTCAACGTGGCGCTCTAACCAGCTGAGCTAATATCCCTCAAATGGTTAATTTTAGCACTATATACTATAGAAAAATTCAAATACTTGCAATTCCTAAGTCACGCGATAATGACATCCCTTAGATTTAGGGTTTCGAAGAGCACCTTTTGTTATGAGCAATGCCGTTTCCACACCATTTCGAAGTCCAAGAAGCTCTTTTGAGAGCTTTGATGCACTATAAAATGTATCAATCTGCCATTTCAACTCCCCAAGCATTTTTAGAGCTCTTAAAAGACGGTCTTTATCCCGAACAAGCCCAACATAGTTCCACATGGTTTGTTTGATGGTCATGAAGTCTTGATGTATGAGAGCCAAGTCAAGATCTTCCTTGCCCATTTTCCAAGCCTCTACTTTTGGAAATTTAACTTTATCAGTAGAAAGCTCACAAAGTAGATGTTCGGCGCATTTTCTTCCCCATACTAAAGCTTCCAGTAAAGATGTAGATGCTAATCGATTAGCGCCATGAATGCCCGTGCAAGAGACTTCACCAATTGCACTTAAATTTTTCATAGAAGTATTACCATTTAGATCTACATAGATGCCTCCACACATGTAATGAGCTGCTGGTACAACAGGAATAGGTTCCGATGTAATATCGTAACCCTCTTCTGTGCACTTTTTAGAAATATGTGGGAATCTATCAAGCAGAAATTTTTTATCTTTGAAGCTAATATCAAGCCACAGATGCATTGCTTGGTTTGTTATCATCTGATCATACATTGCTTTTGCAACCACATCTCTTGGAGCTAAATCTCCCCTGTCGTCATAGTTTTTCATAAGAGGCTTCTTATTATAATCTAAAATCACTGCCCCTTCACCACGCAGAGCTTCTGTCAGAAGGAATCGCTGGGATGAGTTAGAATAAAGCGTTGTAGGATGAAACTGCACGTATTCCATATTCATTATTCGAACACCTGCTCTATAAGCCATAGCAATTCCATCGCCTCGTGCTTCTTTACTATTGGAACTATGTAAAAATACCTCTCCAACGCCACCTGTTGCAAGAATGGTTCTTTGCGCAAAACAAATCGATACTTGATTTGTTTTGTGATCAAGTAAATATGCTCCAATACATGTTTGGGGTAAGTATATATCCGATGGATTTTTAGAATGGTGGGATAGAGTGATTAAATCTACAGCGCTAGTATCAAAAAGCTGGTTAATATTTGAAGTCTTAGCGATTTTTCTAAAGACAGACTCCATAATAGCTTTACCTGTCTGGTCTTTACAGTAGAGGATACGAGAACTACTGTGGGCAGCTTCTTTTGTAAAAGCATATTTACCTTTCGAATCTTTTGTAAATGGTACTTTTAAGTCATTAAGCAGTATCTCATCAATATAAGATGGCCCAAGCTCTACCAGTTGCTTGATCGCATCTACATTGGAAAAATGATCTCCAGCAATTTGAATGTCTTCTAAAAACTTATCAGCAGAATCCGCCTCCCCCACGTACGCAATTCCCCCTTGCGCTCTGGAAGAGTTTTCTTCAAAGGGGCCACTCGCTGAAGAAACCAATGTAACTTTAGCTCCTCCCTTTGCCAGACAAAGAGCTGCAATTCCCCCTGAAAGTCCGGATCCGATAATTAAGACATCTGTCTTTGTCATTCGTTTTGCATCGATTGATTCATTTGTGGCAAAATACTAACTTCATTCATTTTTTAAGGAAATATCCACTTGTGAATAATTCTCCATTTTCTTCTAACGTCCATTTTACGCATCTTCTATGGGACTTTCCCTTAGAAAATGGAGACTGCATCATAGATGCAACCTGTGGTAATGGGCATGATTCTCTATGGTTAGCAAACCGCCTCCCTAGGTGTAAACAATCAAAATTATTTTGTATAGATAAACAAAAAATCGCCATCGATAGTACTCGAGTGCGTCTACAAGACAACTTGACTGAGGAGTGTTTTAATCAAATTATTTTTGTGAATGATTCTCATGAAACTTTTCCACAAATATGCAGTGAACTACCTATTCGATTGATTGTCTATAATCTTGGATACTTACCAGGTGAGCAAAAAAGTGTTACCACAACGACTAATACCTCACTTATTAGTCTCCAAAATGCACTGAATCTCTTAAGGCCTGGAGGCATTATCTCTGTCACTTGCTATATAGGTCACGATGAAGGTAAACAAGAAACCTTAGCAATAAAGACATTCGCAAAAAAACTTCCAAAGAAATATTTTACAGTACTGCAGTCTACTTGGATAAATAGAAACGCTGCGCCATCTATTATTTTGATTCAAAAAAATATTTAACTAAAAAATATTTTTTTTCTATGTTAGTGCTCAGTACACGACAAAAATGTAGGCATAGACTTTTACCCTTAAATTCAGACTCACATTTAGACTCAAATATGGAAAATATTTACCGAGAGCTACTCTATCAATGATTTTTTTCATCGAATTATTTTTTTGTCGTGTACTGAGATGTTAGTGTTAAATAGAAATGCCCCTTTTTTCTCCTCAAAAGAAAACAATTAGATGATCTTCAATAATTTTCAATCTATCTAACCCTTTGTTAATCATAATTATACATCGTTTAAAGACCCTCCTTTTCTGAGTGCTAGATTTCGTCTTTAACAGATACAGTGGACATTTTTATTAAACGCTTATAGTTACATTTTTCCTTTGATTTATTTAAGATTTGATTGTACTATATGCGACAAACAAAATAGTTATACCGCAATTCCCGCTGGAATTTTGGCTTCCAATGACGTTGAGACAGTAAAGAATCTTTCGTTCCCCCCTCGGGGCTCAACTGAATAGGGCATTTTTAGTAAATCTCTCCTATAAAACTTCAACTTCCAAAGTAGAAGCACGAAAAACAAGAGCAATTATGCAAGAAGCTGGAAAATGGATGATTAAAGAAGCTGCTCACTGGATTCAAAACTACAGGGTCCTCAAGACAAAAAATGAGGTAATATAGTGAAACCACTATTTTCAATTTTATTTATCTCTTGTTTACTTCATCTAAATGCCTCAGAAACATCCTCTCTTTTCTTCAAACAGATTACGTCACAAGAAGCCTGCGAAATTCAAGACCATCTTATTGATTTTTATGGCAAAGAGCTTTTTAAAGCGGGTCTTTTTGAAGACCTAAATACTGCAAAAAAAGCAGGAGCAGACGAGATTCAGGAAATCAAGGACCCCGGTTACTATTTTATGATTTCCAATGATAGCGGGGCCCAATATGGCTACCTTGTGTATTCTTTGAACAACCAAGTCGCTTATTTAGAGTCCATTTATCTAGACGAAACTTATCGAGGACAGGGATTGGGGATAAAATCGTTACAGCTTCTCGAAGAGACTTTAACTGATAAAGGCGTGCAAACCATTAAACTTTACGTTTTTGCTCATAATACGGTAGCTTTTTCACTTTATGTTCGTATGGGATACGAAATTGAACATTCCTATTTTGAAGATGAAAGGCCAATTGGCCATCATATGAAAAAGGACATTAAGCTATGAATAGAGTCTGTCCACTGAACTGTGTAAATAGGGATTTTATAATCCCAATGCATCAATCACTCTTTCTCTGAAATACAGCGAAAGATGCGATACAGCTTCTTTCCAATTCCATCTTGGCATTGTCCATTTTTTCATGATGACTCTTGCTGCTAAAAACAATAGTCTTTGCAAAGAATTATTTCATGGAAAAACAGATCGGTGTTTTGTTACTTTTCTAAACTGTCTATGGAGAGATTCTACCGCATTTGTTGTATAAATCATCGTCCTCACAGCTTCTGGATATGTATATATCCTCGCTGCTCTATTCCAGTTGTTTACCCATGATTGGATTGCTAATGATATACTGTTTTTAAAATTGCCATCGATAGTACACGAGTGCGTCTACAGGACAACTTGACTGAGGCGTGTTTTAACCAAATTAATTTTGTGAATGTTTCTCATGAAACTTTTCCACAAATATGTAGTAAATTTCCTATTCGATTGATTGTCTATAATCTTGGATACTTGCCTGGTGAGCAAAAAAGTGTTACCACAACGACTAATACCTCACTTATTAGTCTCCAAAATGCACTGAATCTCTTAAGGCCTGGAGGCATTATCTCTGTCACTTGCTATATAGGTCACGATGA
>JAJFMH010000066.1 GCA_021772245.1 Chlamydiota bacterium
TGCCGTCGTCAAACAAAAGGGACAAGGCTTGGCAACGCAAGAAAAAATATCTATCAAGGATCTACTTGAAAGTGGAGCTCATTTTGGGCACCAAAAAAGACGCTGGAATCCAAAGATGAAAAGATACATCTTTGAAGAGCGTAATGGCATTTATATCATCGACCTAGCAAAGACAATTCAGCAGATTAGAAATGCTGTAGAAGTGATCGAAGATACTGTAAAACAGCATAAAAGCATTTTATTTGTTGGAACTAAAAAGCAAGCTAAAGGTGTGATTCGTGACTTTGCAGAAGAATGCGGAGAATTCTACATCGCTGAAAGATGGCTTGGTGGAATGCTTACAAACTTAACAACGATTCGAAAGTCTGTAAAAACACTCGAAAGAACTGAAAAACAGATTTCTACAGGTGGCGAAGGTCTAACTAAAAAAGAAATGGTACTTCTAAATAAGCAACAGGTAAAACTAGATCGTAACCTGTCTGGTATTCGTGCAATGAGAAAAGTTCCAGGTCTTGTAATCGTTGTTGATCCAAGTAAAGAGCATATCGCAGTTGCAGAAGCTAATAAACTTGGCATTCCTGTAATGGCACTTGTTGATACTAACTGTGATCCAGATCCAGTTGACTATGTAATTGCATGTAACGATGATGCTCTAAAAAGTGTAAAACTTATTTTGAAAACACTGACAACTGCAATTATTGAAAAGAAAAAAGAATTAAACTTGCCCCTTTCTAGAGGCGAAGCAAGCAAGGAAAAAGGTTCTAAAAAGTTTCAAGTCAAGCTAGATGCTTTTGAGTCAAAAGATGAAGCGCCAAAGGAGGAGAAAAACGATGAGTAATAAAGTTACAGCTTCCATGGTAAAAGAACTTCGCGATAGAACAGGCGTTGGAATGGCTAAATGTAAAAAAGCCTTAGATGACGCAGATGGTGATTTAGAGCAGGCTATTCACATTCTTCGAAAAGCTGGAATGGCATCAGCGGTGAAGAAAGAATCAAGAGAGACAAATGAAGGTCAGGTAGGCGTTTGCGAAACAAGTGATAAGATTGCGCTTGTAGAAGTAAATGTAGAAACTGACTTTGTATTGCAAAACGATAAATTCAAAGATTTTCTGAGTGGTGTATGTAAAGATGCTGTATCATTTGGGAAAGACTCTTTAGAAGAATTTTTAAAGCAAAAAAGCTCTCAGAATAGCGCACTATCCATTGATGAACTTCGAATGGAGCTTGTACATAGTCTTGGCGAGAACATCCAAATTAAAAGGTTGCTTGTTTTACCTAAAAAGGAAAATCACTCTTATGGAGTGTACTCTCACATGGGTGGAAAGATTGTAACTCTTGTTGTTTTAGATGGCTCTAGCACTCAAGAAAAGCTTGCAAAGGATATTGCAATGCATGTTGCTGCTGAAGCTCCGGACTATCTTACTAGCGAAGATGTTCCAGCGGATGTAAAAGCTGCTGAAGAGGAAATTGCTAAAGCACAAGTGAAGGGAAAGCCTGCTGAAATTGTGGATAAAATTGTGCAGGGAAAACTTCGCGCATTTTATGAGCAAATGTGTTTAACTCAGCAAAAATATGTAAAAGATCCATCTATGAGTGTTGGCAAAGTGGTAGAGTCCGCTGAAAAGGGACTTAAACTATCGCAATTTGTTCGCTGGCAGATGGGTAACTAAAAAGGAATAATTGGATTTATGAAAAAGCCCCGATATAAAAGAGTATTATTAAAACTCTCGGGAGAGGCGCTTGCTTCTTCTACTGGTTCGGGACTAGATCATAAAGCATGCCAATCTATTGCTGCCTCCATCAAAGAAATTTACGATCTTGGAGTAGAGATCGGAATTGTAATTGGTGGGGGTAATATCTTTAGAGGGAACTTAGCTGATAAATTTGGTTTCCAAAAAACGCCAGCAGATCATGTTGGAATGCTTTCAACGACAGTTAATGGTCTTATCTTATCTCAAGTTTTGTATTCAATCGGTTGTCGAACAAAAGTTCTTTCGGCACTCCCTATAAGCGGTATTGTAGAACCGTATAATTGGTCTCAATCACTTATTTATCTAGAAAAAAAAATCATCCTTCTTTTTGTAGGTGGAACAGGAAATCCCTATTTTACAACGGACACTGCAGCATCGCTTCGAGCTTCTGAAATTAATGCAGATGTACTTATTAAACTTACAAAGGTAGATGGAGTATATGACAAGGATCCGATAACTCACAGCGACGCTAAAAAATTCGAACGACTGAGTTATAATGAGGTCCTCAACAAAAAATTAAACGTTATGGATGCCACTGCTGTGGCACTTTGTAGAGAAAGTAAATTGCCGATTCATGTCATCAACTTATTTTCAAAAGACGCAATTATGCAAGCAATTATGGAGGGCAAGGGGGGAACCTTTGTTGAAGGGGAATAATATGTCGATTCTAGATGATACAAAACAAAAAATGCAGCAATCTTACGATCACCTGGGCCAAGAGCTTAGGAGCTTAAGAACATCTCGAGCTAATCCTTCTATGATTGAAGGTATTAAAGTGGAAGTCTATGGTACATCGATGAAAATCAAGGAGCTTGCTGCTATCAGCGCTCCAGAACCTAGAATGCTTCTTATCAATCCATTTGATGCGCAAACAAGCGGTCCAATTGTTAAGGCGATCGATAAAGCAAATCTTAATCTGCAAGCTATCGCAGATGGTAATCAGATTCGTGTTCCTATTCCATCTCTTACAGAAGATGTTCGCAAGACTCTTGTAAAAGAAGCAAAGAAGAAAGGGGAAGATGCAAAAATTTCTATTCGCGAAATCAGAAGAAAAAGCAATGAACTTGTAAAAAAGCAAAAATCTGATGGCGAAATTACGGAAGATGATGTAAAACGAGCAGAAAAACAGATTCAGGAATTGACCAATGAAAAGTGCACAAGTATCGATAAATTGGTTTCTGAAAAAGAAAAAGATTTAATGGAAGTTTAGTGTTGATGAAAAATATAGAAAGGGCTTAGAATCTTTCATGTCTTTAGTCAATGGCCCCATCGTCTAGCCTGGCCTAGGACCTCAGGTTTTCATCCTGGTAACAGGGGTTCGAATCCCCTTGGGGTCATCAGATATGAGACTTTAGCTCAGTTGGTAGAGCATCTCCCTTTTAAGGAGAGGGTCGATGGTTCGAGCCCATCAAGTCTCATATCCCTTTTTTGATGATTGCATTCGCAGTCATCATATCCGTACTCGTTGTAATTTTTATGTTTTGATAGGAACCTTGCACAATGTATGGTTTTTCTCCAATCAACATACTTAGTTTGCAGTCACACGACAGGTCATTAATACCTAGATCTTTTGCTTTGCTGTGTGCTTGTAACAAAGTTTTTTTACAGAAACTCTGTGGCGTTTGACCTAAAAATAATTCACAGCGATTAGGAATCTCATCAATACATTTATGGTTTTTGGAATGCACAATGGTGTCTGTGGCTGGAACGCAGGTATCGATTGCTTTATATATCTTTAATGCTTCTATATGCATTTTTAAAATGCCAATCGATACAAAGGGCCTAACACCATCATGAACACAGACATGTGCAATATTATCGCTTGTTGCGTTAACACCAAGAAAAGAGGATTCTTGTCGAGAACTCCCGCCAGTGGTGATTCTAATCGGAATGTCAGAAGAGAGCTTTTTGAGATCATTTGTAACTTCTTGCAGAAAGTTTTTAGGAATCACAAGAATGATTTCATGAAAGAGTCTGGATTTTATAAAAGTATGAAGTGTCCATAGATACAGTTTTTTATCTTGGAGTAGATGGAACTGCTTCGGCAGATCATTTTCAAATCTTGCGCCGTTCCCTCCTAGAAGTAAAATAGCAGAGCATGTCGATCTAGTCATATTTAGTATCACAAAAATTTAAGTAAAAAATGATGGGTTCTTTAAGACTGTTTTTACAACAATGGATGATCAAGTTACAATCTTCTTTTTTTAACAATGGAGAAAGATATGACACATTCTTTTGCTTTGCCTCTATCGGGACCAATCACTGGAAGTTTGTTTTACTTTTTAGATCCATATGTGAACGGATATACAGATGAAGAAGGTCTTTGGCATGAACCTGTTAATGTTGATAATACCTATATCCCAGTTGCAACAGAGGCAACAGGGTTCGCAACTGCTTGAGAAAATCTAACCAAATCTGTTGTTATCTATCCACATGAGTAGATTTTATAAAATTGGCGAAGCCTCTATTTTTCTTGGTGTTAGTATCTCCACACTTCGAAGATGGGAAAAAGATGGAACTCTTATTCCTGCAAAAAGAACTACTGGTGGTACAAGGTATTACTCTCATGAGCAA
>JAJFMH010000067.1 GCA_021772245.1 Chlamydiota bacterium
CAACTTTTTTATTCACCTCCAAACGACCCCAATTCCATCTTTTTTCCTGTTGGAGTGCCTGATGGCTACATTGGCCCTGCCAATATCATCTTTGGTATAAACTCCCTTTCAGCAACGATATTAAAAGACCCTTGCGGCGGAATTGTTGTAGTAGCATTCCTTCTTCCTGGAGAAGAAGCTGCAGCTCTTACCAGCTTTATCACAAATCAAAGCAACCTTACGCTTCAAGCACTAGGTGCCTCTGCGACATTTATCAACAACCTTGTCTCTAAAAGAAGAGCTGCAGGTGGCGCTCCAGCTGCAGGCGCAGCGAAGAGCCCGATCACGGCTTGGCAAAGAGAACAGAATTACATAGCTCAAAACTCTGAGAACTATTTAGGTCCTAATTTTTTACCAATTAAAAAAACAGAGAAAGAGTTAGATGCATCTTCAACAGATGCTATGGATCTACCGCTTTTACCTACAGCACCTGAAAAGCCTCTATACTCCCTGTCAGTAACTCCTCTTTCGCAATTTCAAGCACAAGACAGCGTAACTACATCAACCATAAATCTAGCCTCTTATAAAACCTATTCAGTAGGAACCTCAATTGGGTTTGATTACCTTGGAATGGATACAATTTTAGTTGGAGGCGCTGGAACCTACCTCTTTACAGAGCTAAACCAAAACAACCGGCTTGGCAAGCAAGATATTCATAGCGCCTATGGAACTTTCTACTCGGGATTTATCTTCGATCAGCTCTCTTTCAATTTAGTTGCTACAGGTAGTTATAACTATAACTCTGCAAGTAGATTTTTGATTCCAATACCAGGAGAGACACTTGATATAGATATAGCACCGGGAGAAACTATATCAATTACCTCCACAGGCATTCCAGGTGGTACTGCAAAAACTTCCTACAATAGCTATCAGCTAATTCCTCACTTTGACATTAGTTATGAGTTTGGCTTTGACTGGTTTTCCCTATTACCCTTTATTCAATCAGACGTAGCAATCTCTTTTCAAGATACATTTGCAGAGTCAGGAGCAGGTGAATTTACCTTTTCATCATGTGATATCAATGTTTCTCTGAACACTGCAACAAACTTTTTAATTACTTTCCTCATGCAAAACGAAGCGGGATTCAACTTTTTTGAACAGATCAAAATTGACGCTGAAAAGACTCTTATTTTGAGACAAAAAGCATCCTACGTAAATAGGTACATTGTCCCTTACACAATCAACTCTAAACTTTTAAGTGACACTGAATTTACTGAAACCAATGTAAGGATTCCCATGCAGCATTTCTTCGGTTCTGCCTTTGAGATCATCTTTAGAAGAAACACCTATTCCATCATTGCAACTTATGAAGGAATGGTTGGAAGCGGATATCTGTTTAACTCTGGAGTACTTAGATTCTCAAATGAGTTCTAATCACTTAGGGAAGGTCTGATTAACTGCTATTTTTAAGATCAGAAACAAACTTTTAGCAGAAATCTTTTTTGGAGACCTGCCTAAACCTTTGACGGTTAGGAAGGGTCGAAAAAATGATTTATGCAAAAGTTTAGCAAGAAATTGAAAATATGAGTTATTCATTTCATCTTTCCATAAAATTTTAAATAAAGCACTTTCCCTAGCTTTCCTTAGAAAGAAGGGTTGTGAGAATAATTCCCATCACCTTTTCAGCTTTTTCACCAAGATTCGACTGAACATAGCTGCGTAATTTTTCGTTTGAGTTAAGGGTACTGGCTGCAGATGCATGTGATAATTCCTCAAACTCTTTTGATCTTTGAAAGAAAAGAAGCTTTATATCGGGACTATCCGTTACTCTGCCCACTTCCAAAAATTGAACTGCCGCCTTTTGCATCATTTGATCATTAAAGGAGCTTTCCAATATTTTCTTAGCTAGCTGGGCGATCTGATCTATTACTTCAATAGACAAATTTAGATTAGCAACTTTTTCTATAAAGACTTGCATTTTTTTTTGAAGGATAGTCTCAAAAGGAAATAGTAAGGATTTATTTGAAACAATTGATGCCACATCCGCCCCTTAAGTAATTATTTATACAAAAAATCAACAACCCTAACTCCAAGGCCTTGAAGGCCTTTAGTGGAATGGAAACAAGCACGAGTGCATTTGATAGACTTTTTTTTAGAAAATCAGGACTCGCAACCTCCAGCGCCCCATTTTTGGACACTACAAAGGTTGAATTGGAATTAAGAGAACAACTCATAGAGACTTTTTATTTTTTTTTACAGTAGAGTTTACCTCATGATTTAATATTACTCAATGAGGTAAATACAGTAAATTCAACACCTATATCTAAATTGAGACCATTGCATAACTCATTTCTACTGTTTGATTTTTTCTTTTTTGCCCAAAATTTCCTTCTCTTTCAAACGGCTCGCGTAGAGCCGCTTTTAAGAATCAGAAAAATTTTTGGCTAAAAAACCTAAAAATCCTCCAACGAAAGCAGTTATGCAACGGTCTCAAATTAATTACTTATACAAAAAATCAACAACCGCCTTCCCTGTAGCTTGCAGAGCGATAACACCGCGAAAATCTGCGAAGGCCGCGAAGAAAACCTTTCTTGAATTCAATACTGATAGGTGAGCATCTTCAGACATCATTTCTGACCTAGATAA
>JAJFMH010000068.1 GCA_021772245.1 Chlamydiota bacterium
GCAAAAGGACCCAGAACAATTTCTCTTTGGAGTTTTCCTTCTTTGAATGTTGTTTCCCAACTAAAGCCTTCAGGCGCTTTTCCTCCTGTCCAATTGTTGATACCTTCTGGCATCATAGAGATAATCTTATCAATTCCAATATGTAGAAAGGGAATCGGAAGAAAACTCTCTTGTAGATAATTAGATAACGTAGTTTTTCCTGCACTTGTCGAACCATTGAGATATATAATCTGATATTTAGGTTGTATCTGCTTCATGATATTTGCTTTTAAAACCTGTTATTCAAAAATCAAAATATAAATAAACTATGATTTTTTTGATAGAAAATCTAAATACAGAATTCCATAGTGAAACATAACATACATTATCAGACTATGAGTTCGTATGCTTTCCGTTCAGCTTAAACTTGAATTAAAGCAGGACTCAGTTAAATTTCTGTTTGCTCGCTTCTAACTCTTATAATTGCCTCTACAAAGATCTTAAGATCTTGAAACATATGGTTGCTTCCAAACTCTGGATCATCTGTCTGAAAACCCGGGCCTTCTGCATGAATTTCATATATTTGCTCAGCAACTTTGTCTCTTATTTCTTGTGGGTTTGGATAGGAAGACACAAACTCTTCTAATAAATTTTCCATTGCTTTTTCATTATAGAAACGAATCATTACTCTTACAAATCTCCCATAATCAGTAAGTACATTGTTTGCTCCAAACTCATGGTCACTTGTATCAAGTCCTCTTTTTTGTGCTTCTAAGCAGATAAGGTGATTGATTCTCTTAAGTTCATCTTTACTGTGAGAATATAGAAATGATGGAACATCTTCTTTAATCCTAGCAAGTTCTTGCTTTGTATCAAACACGTTAGGGTTCTCCTGGAGTAAAAGCATTCGCAAGCTAATAAGCCCCTTAAAGGCATCTCCTATCTCTACGATTTGGTTGTTTCGGAGATGAAGATGTGACAAGCTAAAAAGCCCCTTAAAGACTTCTTCTATCTCTTCGATTTGGTTGTTATTAAGATCGAGCGACCCCAAGTTAATAAGTCCCTCAAAGGCATCTCTTATCTTTACGATTTGGTTGTTATTAAGATCGAGCACCCCCAAGTTAATAAGCCCCTTAAAGGCATCTCCTATCTCTACGATTTGGTTGTTACTAAGATAGAGCGACCCCAAGTTAATAAGTCCCTCAAAGGCATCTCTTACCTCTTCGATTTGGTTGTTACTAAGATAGAGCTTATGCAAGTTGATAAGCCCCTTAAAGGCTCCTCTTACCTCTACGATTTGGTTTTCACGGAGATCAAGGGTATGCAAGTTGATAAGCCCCTCAAAGGCATCTCTTACCTCTTCGATTTGGTTTTCACGGAGATCAAGGGTATGCAAGTTGATAAGCCCCTCAAAGGCTTCTCTTACCTCTACGATTCGGTTTAGAGCGAGATAAAGGGCATGCAAGTTGATAAGCCCCTTAAAGGCTTCTCTTACCTCTACGATTCGGTTTCCACGGAGATCAAGGGTATGCAAGTTGATAAGCCCCTCAAAGGCATCTCCTATCTCTTCGATTTGGTTGTTTCGGAGAACAAGGGTATGCAAGTTTCGGAAATGACAGAAAAAACCTTCGGGTAATATATGTAATTGCCGTTCTCTACATCCAAATTTTGTAATTGCATTCAGACGATCTCTTAAATCACCATCAGCTGTTTCCATTACTGCTTGAATTTCTTTGCTTAAAGCAATGGGATCATTATTTGTTTGCAGGTCTTCAAATTTTGGTATCAATTTTCGTATGGATCTACATAGCATTGTAGGCAAAGCTTCAAATAACGTTATGAAGCTTTCTGCTTTTACAAGGTCAATTTCTTTTACAAGGTCAATTTCTTTTACAGGGATAATTTTATGAGAAACTTCTATTGCCTTTTCCTCTGAGTCAAAAGATTCCTCCGAGTCAATATATGATTCTAAGTCAAAAGATTCCTCCGAGTCAAAAGATTCCTCAGATTGCTCAAAGGAAAAAAAAGCCTCCCTAAAAGCCTCCTTAGTTGAATTTGTATGCATAAATTGTTCTTTTGATTCAGCAGCCCCCCTACTGTTATCTGTAAAATCAGTACCAGTAGATGAAGAAGACTGGCTTTGTGCGGCTTCTTGCATTAATTGTTCTTTTGAGACAGCAGCCCCCCTACTGTTATCTATAATATGAGTACCATTAGATGAAGAAGACTGGCTTTGTGCAGCAATTCCCGCTGGAACAGAAGTTGCTGAATCAGCGTCAGATAGAAACTCCCTCTTCGTAGACTCATCTGTAAATTTTGATTCTTTAGCACCATCTTCAATTGATACAACTTCGGTTGAGCCCAGACGAGGAACAAAAGATTCATCTTCTGTCTCAACGTCATTGGAAGGCAAAATTCCAGCGGGAATAGCTGGGCTTTGTGTGGCTTCTTGCATTAATGGTTCTTCTTCTGCTAAGTGATCGTTTGTTTCTTCCAAGCGTTTGTTTTTTAGAAGGAGTAAAGCTTTTTGTATTTCAAAAGTCATTAATCTTTTTTGTGCCATTGCCTCCACTATTGATCCATGAACCCCTATTCTTCCAGCCTCTAATCTTGTTGCTGCAGTCTGTTCTTCTTTTAGTAATTCTATTTTCTCTCTTGTGTTTTCTTTTATTAGAAGGAGTGAAGCTTTTTGTATTTCAAAAGTCATTAATCTATTTTGTGCCATTGCCTGCACTATGGAATCTTTTGATCCTCGTTTATTTCGTGCCATTACATTCACTATTGATCCATGAACCCCTAGTCTTCCAGCCTCTAATCTTGTAAATATTGCTGCAGAATGTTCTTTTTTTAGTAATTCTAATTCCTGTCTTGTGTTATCTCCAATCAGCGACCTTCTTAAATCCACGTCAAGTTTAACTGAAGGTTGAGCGTTTTTTGAAAAATCGGATTCTGAAGCATCAAGCTTTTGGGGGCGATCCTCACTAAAATTTGAAGTATTGATTTCAGATGGAGTTATACCTTTAGGCATGACTGCTCCTATATTAAATAACTTATTTTATTAAAAATAATATCAAAACAAACTTATAATATCAATAACAATATCAAAACTGTAATTGTTTAATGCAAATGTCCCCTTTTCCTCAGTACACGACAAAAAAAATAATTTGATGAAAAAAATCATTGATAGAGTAGCTCTCGGTAAATATTTTCCATATTTAAGTCTAAATTTGAGTCTGAATTTAAGGGAAAAAGTCTATGCCTACATTTTTGTCGTGTACTGAGCTCCTTTTCTGATAAGCCTAGAATAGAGCTTACAGAAAAGGAGAGTCTATGAAAGCTCATAAAGACATGAATAACAAAGAGTTAGGTAAGTTAAAAACAAAATCAACAAATAAATTCTTGATAAAATAAATATTTGAAAAAAAATAGAAACGGATAGCGGCAGATGGATTTGAACCAACGACCAACGGATTATGATTCCGCTGCTCTACCACTGAGCTATGCCGCCATGTAGAAAATAGCGGGGAAAGGATTCGAACCTCCGACCTTTGGGTTATGAGCCCAACGAGCTAACCACTGCTCCACCCCGCGTCATATATGCACAAAAAGATAACATATGTTCTTCATTTAGTCCAATGACTTTATTCCATATTTAGAAATAGATTTTCTAAATATACAAAGGTTTTGTCAGATACACCTTGGTGCGCATCTAGAAGTCTTTTTCCAGCTTCTCTTATCAAAGAACTAGATTCACTATCACAAAGAAATTCCATAGCTTTTTGACTGATTTTTGAAGCATCCAGTTGCAAACCAGCGTTTGCAATAATTACTGAAGATGCAAGTACTTTTTGCGACTGCATGTAGGGACCAAAAAACACAGGTAGTGAGCATTGAATAGGTTCTAGAATATTGTGACCGCCAACGCCTGGCACAAAGCTACCTCCAACGATAGCAAGCTCTGAAATCTGATAACATGTTGTAAGAAATCCCATAGAATCGATAAGAATAATGGAACTCTCTCGCATAACTCCCCTTTTAAGATCAGCTAGTAGAGTAACTGGCTCAGCTATTTCTTCAACAATTATTGGAACTCTTTCTAAATGTCTTGGAACAAGGAGTATAACCAAAGACTTATCTAGGCGTCGCTGCTATGATAATTGATCGAGTAGTAATCTCTCTTCGATGTGTTGTTCATCCCCTGCAATCACTCTACCGGAATCTTTTAATTACAGTATCAAATTTTACACTGAGCGTGAGTAATCTTTTTCAGTTGATTTTTTAAAACCGTTTGAATCACTGATACCAAATATCTTTCTTCATCATGAGTCAGTAAATCCTCAAGAAAAACCGCTAATGGTTTACGCTCAGGCTTACTCGTGGATATATTCTCCGAAACCTACCCGCTTGAGTTAAATGGGTAGGTTTTGTAGAATAAGGAAATGAGACGATTAAAGTACCTAGACAAATTAGAGTCATTTATCAATGCTCCTCTTTTCACCTCAACTGAGGCAAAAAAACAGGGAGTTCCTAGACATGCTCTGGCTTATTTAGTAAAAAGAGGCATCTTGGAAAGAATTTATCCAGGAGCTTATCGTTTTTTCCAATATGAGCCAGAAGTTGAGTTTCAGTGGGAAAACCTGGCTTTGGTCGCACTCAGTATTCCAGAGGGGATCATTTGCTTAATTTCTGCGCTTTGTTACTACGACTTAACAGATCAAATGATGCGAGAGGTGTGGATTGCAGTTCCACATAAGTCTTACCCTCCTAAACGACCCAATACAAGAATAATCAGAATGCGGAATACAAGACTTGGCAAAATCAAAATTGCTCTTGGGGAATATAACGTCTACATTTTTGATAGAGAGCGTTGTGTTATTGATGCATTTCGCTATCTTAGCAATGAAATTGCGATAAAAACAATCCAGAGATATTTTCAAAGCGCTAAATACAAACCCGATCCTAAAAAATTGGGTTCGTATGCAAAGGCATTACGTGTCAACATAACACCATACATTTTATCATACACAACATGACAGAAAATTCAGAAAAATCATTCAAAGCAAAGCTACGAGCTATCGCAAAAGAAAAAAATCGAGACCCCGCTGATCTTTGGCAAAATCTGATGCTGGAACGCTTTTTAGCACGCTTGGCTTATTCAAAATATTGTAAGCATTTTGTATTGAAGGGCGGTATCCTTCTCTCTAAATATATTGAAATTGGAACGGAAACAATTGATTTAGATTTTCTCGCACAAAAACTGAGAAATGAAATTGCTACTTTAAAAGATATTTTTAAGGAAATTGCTAAAATTGACCTTAGAGATGGGTTTGTTTTTCGAGAAATTAAGGCATGTGAACTTTCACACCGCTTCTAAAAATCTATCCAAATCTACCTATGACAGGATAAATACGTTAGCCAAGCAGTTCTGCTAACGATTCATGTGTTGGGATTTCACCAACAACTTTCGAGGCTTTTCATCACGTAGGAACAAGTATTCCTACGGA
>JAJFMH010000069.1 GCA_021772245.1 Chlamydiota bacterium
TAGAGGCTAGGTTACTTCCTATTAAGGCAGATGGATTCATAACGTTATTTGAAGCTTTGCCAGGTGAGCTTAAAGAGACAATACAAAGTTTAATACCAGCCTTTGCAGACCACCAAACAAATAATCCAATTGCTTTGATGCGAGAAATTCAAGAAGTAATGAAAACAGCTGATGGTGTTTTAAGAATTCAGCTTAATGCAATTACAGAATTTAGATGTGAAAACCAAAATATACCTATTTTGCCTGAGGACTTTTTCTGTCATATGCCAAATCTGGAAAAACTTGTTCTCTTTAATAACGGAATAAAAGAGCTAGGAGAAGGGTTAAGAGGGCTTGTTAGCTTGATAAGCCTTGATCTCTCTTTCAACGAAATAAAGGATTTAGGAGACAGCCTAAAAGGGCTTCTAAACTTGCAAGATCTTTGTCTCTCTTTCAACGAAATAAAGGATTTAGGAGACAGCCTAAAAGGGCTTGTAAACTTGCAAACGTGTGTTCTATCTGTCAACCAAATAGAGAGTCTAGGAGACAGCCTAAGTGGACTTGTAAACTTGCAAGAGCTTCATCTCGATAACAACCAAATAAAGAATTTAGGAGATAGCCTAAGTGGGCTTCTAAACTTGTATAACCTTTTTCTTTTTTTCAACCAAATAGAGGATCTAGGAGACAGCCTAAGTAGACTTGCAAACTTGAAATACCTTAATCTCGGTGATAACCAAATAAAGGTTCTAGAAGACAGCCTAAAAGAGCTTGTAAACTTGAAAAGGCTTTATCTCCCTAGAAACCGAATAGAGGCTCTAGGTGACAGTCTAAGTGGGCTTGTAAACTTGCAAGAGCTTTGTCTCGACGGCAACCCTTATGAATTTGATACTCAGACTGAACTTCATCATATTCGTGGATCATAAGAAGCCTTTCTTGATTCTCACTCAGATGATGAGCTTAATCGTATCTATTATCGTACCTATTCGGATGCTCAAAGCCGCGGTGAAGATATCAGTAGTCCTGAGTTCGGTAAATAAAACGTCTTAACCAATACTGATCGATTCAAAAGAGTCATAATTCGCATGTACGAAGAAAAAACGATGCAGGCTTTGTTAGATAAGCTTGCTATCGATGAAATAAGCAAGGAAAGCGTTGCCCATCATATTTTGGGCAATCCATAGAAAATGAAAACTCCCAGGGTGATGAGGAAAAGTTTGGGGAAAATCATATGTTTGATGACTTGCGGGTCTTTGTAAAGGCAACTTTAAGAGTTAGAGAAGAGAATGCTCAAATAACACAAAAGGCATAAAGAAATTATGGCAACTACAAATTTCAGAACCTGAATAGTAGATTTCTGCAAGTTGACATGAACCTTTTTTTGTAGTTCATATCAGAACTAATCTGAAATCATTTCAACAAAGCAAACTTTTGCCCTGCAAAACATTTACAGGAGACTCTCTTGTCTAACAAAATCATCTTTTTGGTCATGGAAGGAATCATTTTCCCTTCGCTTTCCCATATCTGTAATGCTTGTGTAAATACACCTAAATTTCTTGCTGTTTCTCAAACTAATAATAACTTGCATATTTTAACACAGCGCGCGGCAAGTTTAAATAAGATCAAGGACAAACAGCTTCCTTATCTTAAAACCTTCGTTCCATTAAAACTTAAAAACAGCTTGTCCTGACACGTTTTGATTTAGGCTATGCCCACCAATCTCAGCTTCATAGCCAACTGAAACAACAAAATCACCATCTTGAGATAAATATGTTCCAGTAATTCCTGGTGAAAATAGCGATCTATCAGGATTCATGCCTTTAACTTTGTAAGTGCAGTCTGTACCCTTAAATTTCGCTTCATAATTAGCTCCAAAAAACCTTTCTTCACGAATCCAAGAGAGCTTTGCATCAATTAGTAATTTGTTTTTAGGTTTTGAAATGCACGTAGAACCATTAACACCGAGTTCTGATCGAAACATTCCATAGTCAGCGCTGTACACATCTAAGTTTAGACTCTCAGCACCTGTTTCTTCAAAACTTTGTTGATATAAGTAGATGTAATCTAAGGATAGAAATGGCTTTAACTCATAATTATCTTTTTTGCAAATATAGGCCCCATCAACATGAGCCATAACTTCTCCACCGTTAAAATTACCTTGCGCCTGCCTACTAAGAAAAGAGGATTTAATATATCTTTTTTCATTGTAATGATTAAATGCCCCAATTAAGGCGCCATTGATAAAATAATCTTCCTGGAAGTAGGTTCCATATAATGTTCCATAGAGACTGTTAATATCCCCATTCCCTCTATTTTCTCTCCACTTAAGATCAGAGTAGGAGTATGTTCCTGCAAAACCTACTAAGAAATTTTCTATCCCTTGGTAGTCCACACCGGCCACAGCTGCAGCTGTTTTAGAACGAAAAGCAATTTCTTCTCCCAATTTATCTTGCTGGTAAAAGTCCCCAAAGACATCTCCCCAAACACTAAGTTTACTTTTTTCTAAGGGCTGCTCAGCACATACTCTTCTATAAATTTCTCTTGTTCTTTGATGAATTACATTTCTGACTTTAAAAGTATTATTTTCCTGTGAAATGGCAAAACCCTTTAAATGCGATGGCTGCAATTGCAAAATGAAGGAGTTGATTTCCGTCTCGACGCAAGAACATTCTAATGTTACCAGAATATTTTCCAGATCAGAGTTAGGCTCTAGAGTTATCTCATTTAGACATCTTGCTACAGCTTTTGCATTCGAAGAAGTTACAATTACATCTAAAGGCCTACGTGTTACATTAAGCAATAAATCTCCGCCCGACTTACTAACGCTGTATGTAAATACTGCGCCCGATCCTCCAATATTGGTAAAGTTCCCTGTAATCCCACCAGTTGTCGTTATGATTGTATGTGAAGATCTTAAGGGATACATTCCAGGCTCTGTGATTACAAGTAAGCTTGCACCTGGATCAATTGTGACACTTCCTGTTACATCTAACAAATCTGATGTTGTTACATTATGCTCAACTTCAAAAGTAGAAATAGGACTAAACGTAACATCGCCTACAACAACTGTTGTTCCAATCGATGCGCCTGGTGATACTGTACCATCAAAATTCATATCAGCTGTGATTGTACCAGTACCTTTCAAGGTGGCGCCATTTGTTACTTCAATCATATCACTTGTAAATGTACCATTGATCTTAAGAACACCTTGCAGAATTTGCGTAGTTGTTCCAGAGTAATCATGCATACCATCTAATCGCAGCGTTCCAGGTCCCGTTTTACTAAGTCCACCTCCGCTTGTGCTACCAGCTGACACAATCATATCATCCGTAGCGCTTCCATTTGCGATGCTAAACATCCGATCAGATCCACCTAAATCGACTTCTGCAATATTTGCTGTTCCATTATTGGTCGCATCAAATACAACCGAAACTCCTGTAATCAATCCCCCTGTAAAAGCAATTTTCTGATCGATTGTGGTATTTCTCATGGTAAGAGCGGCTTGAGAGCTTGTTGCTAAATTAAGCGTTCCTCCAGTTGCTTGCAAAAGAGTTCCTCCATTAAAAACCAAGCTACCTATGGTTTCTGAAGCAACAGCTGTAAGATCAAAAATTGCACTGTTAGAAATCATCACACCAGATGAGCTTGAAGCGCCTCCAAACTGCCCTGCGGAATCAACTTTTACAATGGCAGAATTACTCATGTTTAAATTTCCAGAAACAGCAGTTGCTGAAGATTTTGTGAGTTCTAACATTCCAGCAGATACTGTTGTAGTTCCTGTAAAAGTATTATCAGATGTGCCGCCAATTTCTAGTGTACCTGCCCCAATTTTATTAATCCCAACGGAAACTCCATTTTCTTTAATAACTCCAGATAAAAGCATATCAGGTTCAGCTGCAGCTTGGTCAATGTTAAATGTTCTTGTTGCAATGCCCAAATCAAGATCATCCATAATTGTGGCAGTACCACCAGATGCACCATCAAAACGCACCCCACCTCCACTCGAGCCTGATAATTTAATAGGCCCTGTAATCGTTGTGCCTCTCATAACAAGAACTTCTGATCCAGTTCCATTAATTGTTAAAAGTTCACTTGATGCTTGGGTGATCGTTCCACTATTAAATGTCAAAGATTGAATGAAATCAGGATTGGAATTCATATCAAAAGTCCCTGAGTTAATCTGCATATCCACAGTGGATGACAGACCACCAAATTGGTCAGAAGCATCAAGTTGAAGAGTACCGCCCGAAATTGTAATAGGACCTGAAACCGCCTTTGCACTAGCTGTCTTACTAAAGATAAGCGTTCCACCCGAGAGTATCGTTGTTCCAATGTAGCTATTTCCAGCTGTACCAGTAAACTCTACTGTCTCTGGTCCTGAAATAATAAGACTTGTAATTCCTGAACTCCCCGATGAAGATATTTGATTGGGCATCGTAAAAGTTCCTGTAGAACTATTGCTAATGGTAAAAGTTCCTACTTCATCTGTAATCACAATGGGTACTCCAAAAGTATGAGATCCATCACCATTAGAATTTGTCACATTTATTTGCGGGCTCACTCCAGAATCAATATCAAATGTGACACTTCCTCCGGTGCTGGATAAATCATAATCAAATCCATTATCAAAGTTTACTTGTCGAACGGTGACAGCTGTCGGTACTGAGACTATCCTATTTGCTGTAATTGTACTCCCAAATGTTGCTTCTTGTGCTGCGCCATCTGGAAACGTTGCCCCAGACCAATTTCCATTTACATTCCAATCTCCATTCGCATCAACGTTCCAGCTTCCTGAAGTTGCATGCATCTGAAATGTTAATAAAGCTGAAATACACAAATACCATCTAAATCCGTTCTTCACTCAAAATCTCCCCTACATTCCGACACTTCTTAAGATAGAAATATTATAAAAAAAAAGCTATGTGTTTTTACATGAGAATTTTTTAAAGAAAAAAATTCTGGTTATAAAGCCCTAGAAAGCTTCTCAGCCAGCATTTTTGAGGCGGACATATTTGCAGCGTCGCTTGCCCCGTCGATTGAATCTAATTGACCGAGAGAAAAGGAAAGAACAGATTCTCTTATTCCACGCGAATTTAAAAAAGAAATATCTACAATTGAATCTGGATCCACATAATCAAAATCAGCTGATGCCGAAACAACTTTAGGACCATATTTTGTTTCACCGCTCAGGGAATCTATCACTTCAAATTCAACCTTTAGTGTATTTCTTCCTTCATTTGGAACAATGCGATTAATACGCGTACCAGCAATGGGCGTTCTATCATACTGATAACCGATCTGAGAATTTGAGTTTTGCACTACTTTTGCCTTAAGAATAAAACTCGCATTCGATGATACAATTTTGTATGTGCTATTTTGATTAAGAGACTGGGTGATATCACTTGTGAGAGATCCTGTAAGATCACCCTCTACATATGAAACCATAAGTGTATCAGACTTGGCTTGGTTTGCTCTATAACCACAACTCGAACAAACTAATAAAGCTACGAAGTAAGAAAAAAACTTACTTTGTTTCATCTTCAATATTCTCTACAAGAATAGATTCTGAATTAGATACTTTTTCTTTGAGAAGTAACTCTTTATAATTTAGCTTTTCAAGCTTTTCTTTGGATGTTTTTGAAACCTTAGCATTTGGAAACTTGTCGATTATATTTTTGTAATAAATACATGCTGCTTTTGTCTTTTTAGTTCGCTCATAAAACTCGCCTATCTCAAAAAGTTCCAAAGCAAGCTCATCTTCTATCTCAACTAGTTGCTTCTCCGCCACAGAAATCCTTTCCTCTCCTGGAAAATGATTTCTAAACTTGCGGTAATTAATCTGAGCAAGATCTAAAAATGTAGGATCTGGAAATTCCTTTTTGCACTTTTTTACATAGATTGCTCCGATATTAAGATAACTCTCAATTGCTAAGTGATGTTTTGGAAATCTTCGAATTAAAATCTGATAAGTATCCGTACTTTCTTTGAACTGATCTAAAGCAAAAAGTAAAGAGGCTTTTCTATATAAGGACTCTGCTGCTATCTCACTTCTTGGTAGGGTAGTAATCACTTCATCGAAAAGTTCAATCGCTTCCTCTTTTGCAGGTATCCATTTTGGAAGCCTTTTCCAGCCAAAAAGGTGCATTCTTGCCCCTTCTTCATATTTCTTTGCAATTTGGAATTTATATTCGATTGCTTCTTCAAAATACTTTGGAGTCATCTCATCTTCTAGGTAGGTTGAGAAATAATTATTTGCTTTTTCTAATTCCCCTTTTTCAAAATGAGCAATACCTAAAAAATATTTGATTTCAGATGCATATGGAGAAAGACTGAATTTTTTAAGGATAATCTTTCCATTATTTATAAGTACATTCCACTCTTTTTCTTGCATAGCTTTGGTCACTACTTGATAGTGATCCTGCACATACACATCTTTTCTTTTCGCCATCAGCTGAAAAGGAAGTGCTAAAGTAATGATAAGCAAAGAAATCTTTGCAAATTTCTGGATAAGCATATTTGTTATTTTCATAAAACCGAAATTAGGTAGTTTCTCAAGAATCTTAGTATCTTATCGCTTTTTTCCTTATTTGGAAATCCATTTTACTGATCTTTTTCACTCGAAATATTTTTTTTAAACAATAGCCGAGCCCAATACAAAAGGATATTTATTGATACGTTCTATAAATTCATCGCTTGCAGAAACCGCAAATTTTCCATCAATTGCAAGTGCGCCAAGCTTCTTAGCTTTTTTAGTAAAAAGCAGTTGTAGCGTATCATCGCCATAAGACCCTGTAAATTCTTTTTTTAAAAGAAGAATGTCACTCATCTTGATCTTTTCTAAATCAATCGTAATAGCAACTTCTTTTTTCTTTATTGTCTGCATTTTGGCTTTTTCCCCTTCTTTTTTGACCTCACTACGCTTCTTTTCTTTCAATGCGTCGAGACGCAGATAATTTTTTGCTTTATCATAAGCTAAGTCACACTCTGCAATCATTTTTTCATCAGCAATGGTCAAGTCATCAATGAACCGGCACTGTAACTTAACATCATTCCCGTCCTTTTCTACTTGTAAAAGGGCATATATGAGCTGATTTTCACAAAGAATTGGATGTTTTTCTTCAAATAAAGCTGGCCAAATAGGAAGTTCAAATCGATCTACCCCATCTGAGATGACAATAATTGCAAATTTTCTCTGACTTTTAGAGGTTATCCTTGTCCTTACATCCTCAATAATACACCCCACGCGAATCAATGCATTATTTGAAAGAGTTTCAATTTCAGAAAGTGGAACGCAACAAAGTTTTGTTATCAGTTCTTTAAATTCTTCCATTGGGTGACCTGTTAAATACACCCCAAGTAATTCCTTTTCTCTACGCAATTTCTCTTGTTTTGGAATCTCAATATTTACACTTTCATCTGTTGGAATAAGATTTTCTTCCTCTTCTTCTTCAAGAAAAGAAAAAATATCAATAATGCCTTTTTCTTTTTCTTTTTGCTCACGCATTGCGTTTGCAAAAAGAGGTTCCACATGTTTCAAAAGACTTATTCTATTTTGACCTGTAAAATCAAATGCTCCTGCATCGATAAGGGTTTCAGTTACTTTCTTTCCAACTTTTGAGTTGTCAACTCGCTTGAAAAAGTCATTTAAAGAAAGATACGGCCCATTCTCTTCTCTTTTTGCAACAATTTCTTCCACAACGCCTCGACCAACTCCCCTTATTGCAGACATTGCAAATCGAATACCTGCATTTGTTGCAACAAACTCTACATCGGACTCATTTACATCAGGCGTTAGAATTTCAATATTCATGCTCTGCGCTTCTCTAATATGTTTGGCAACTTTTGTCACATCATCCATATCACAACTCATAAGCGCAGCAAGCCACTCTTTGGGGTAATTAGCTTTGAAATAAGCTGTCACATAGCTCAAGTATCCATATGCTGCTGCGTGAGATTTGTTAAATCCATATGACGCAAATTTTTCAATCTTATGAAAAATTGCCATCGACGTTTCTTCAGGAATACCATTTTTTAGTGCACCAATCTTGAATTTTTCACCCTGGCGAGCCATTTCTTCTTTATCTTTTTTACCCATAGCCCTTCTAAGCACATCACCTTCTCCAAGTGAGAAGTTTGCAAGCCGAGATGCAATTTGCATGACTTGCTCTTGATATACCATGATGCCATATGTCTCTTCGATAATGTCTTCCATCAATGGGTGATCTATCTCAATCTCTTCTTTGCCATGCTTCCTTTTAATAAAAGATGGAATCATTTCCATTGGGCCTGGTCGATACAAGGCACCTACCGCAATAATTTCTTCAAACTTATCAATATGGAGTTGCCTTGCTAAGTCTTGCATTCCCGCAGATTCTAATTGGAATATACCAAGCGTTTTTCCCTGGTTTAATAAATCAAACGTTGGTTTGTCATTAAAGGGCAAATTCACCCAGTCAATGGCTATATTCTCCCTTTTTTTCACAAGAGTTGCGGCCTTTTGAATCGTAGTTAGGGTTTTAAGTCCCAAAAAATCAATTTTGAGCATTCCAACTTGTTCTACTGGCTTCATCGAATATTGAGTCGCCATAATTTCAGACTCTTTTGGATTGCAAACAGGAATATGGTCTGTCAATGGATCACCGCATATGATCAAACCTGCAGCGTGTATTCCAGTATTACGAATTGATCCTTCTAAAATTAAGGCGTAATCGATAATTTGCTTAGCGTCCTCATCATTTTGATACATCGACTCAAACTCTTTATCCATCTCAAGCGCTTTACTAAGAGTGATCCCTAAATCTTCAGGAACAAGCTTTGCGAGAGCATTTACTTTTGAAAGCGGAATGCTGAGCACTCGCCCCACATCTTTTATTGCCATTTTAGCTTTCATTGTTCCAAAAGTGATTATCTGAGCTACTTTATCTTTGCCATACTTATTTAGTGTATACTCAATAACATCAGACCTTCTTTCCATACAGATATCTACGTCAATATCGGGATAAGAAATACGTTCTGGATTTATGAATCTCTCAAAAAACAAATTAAAGCGTAGTGGCTCGATATCAGTAATTCCAATTAAATATAGTATTATAGAGCCAGCTCCAGAGCCTCTACCTGGACCTACTGGAATACCTTGCTCTTTTGCCCAAAAAATGAAGTCGTGTACGATTAATAAATAATCACACATCCCCTTGGATGTAATGATTTCAAGTTCCATCTTTAGTCTATTCTCAACAACCTCTCTTGGATTCTGCTCTGGATATTTTTCTTGCACTTTTGCTAAGCGCTCTTTTGTATAACGCTTTTCAATACCCTCTGCGCATAGCCTACAGAGATAATTTTCAGACTCCCGTATTCTTACTTCTTCAGCAATCTCCTTCCCTTCAAAATCGGGAGGAGTAAATACAGGGTAAAACTTAGTTTCAAAATCGATTTCTAAACTACATTTTTCTACAATTTCAGAGGGAGTTTCTAAAGCCTGAGCACAATCTGAAAAAAGAGACTCCATCTCTTGCGCAGACTTAAAATACAGCTCATGAGTGGGAATTACTTTTCGCTTAGGATTTAAGATTTTTCCCTTTGCACTGCCATATGAATCTTTCTCCCAAATTTCACAAGGTTCACCCGATTGAATATTCATCAGAATTTCATGTGCCTTCCAATCTTTTTTCTCTAAATAGTGCACATCATTGGTAGCCAGAGTTTTAATATCATGCATCTCGGATAATCGAAGCAGATTCTTATTTATGCTGCGCTGCTTTTCAATGTAATCTTTGTATTTCTGATGCAACCAAAGTTCGTTTTTCATCCCCCCACTTTCTAAAGAGGCATCGTCCATTTCATGGCGCTGCAGTTCAAAATAGAGGTCTACACCAAATAGATTTTTTAGGTAGGAAATTTCAGATTGGATATCTTCTTCATTTTCTTGGACAATACAATCACCGAGTAGAGTATGCACACTTCCAGTAATGCATATCAGCCCTTCTGCATGCTCTGATAAAAACTCTCTATCAATCCTTGGGGTGTAATAAAACCCTTCTACATAACCAACTGATGAGATTTTACAAAGATTCTGGTATCCTTTTTTATCTTTAGCGAGAAGTACCATATTATAGCCGACCCTCTTACCAAAGATTTTTTTCTTCTCTAGTCTACTTCCAGGTGCAAGAACAACCTCTGATCCAAGAATAGGCTTTATCCCAGATGATACACATGCCTTATAGAATTCAATAACGCCGTGCATATTACAAAAATCAGTGATTGCAAGCGCTTTCATGTTGCATTCAACCGCTTTTGCAACAAGACCCTTCACTGAACAACTCGAGTCTAAAATAGAATATTGCGTATGATTATGGAGCGATACCCAAGACATATTTTCCTCTTAAATCTTTAGGGTAAGGGTATGAAAACTTATCTTAAAAGGCTATGGAGTTTGATGGAATCTGGGATTTACTTTGATTTTCCACATAGGAAGCAAGATAAGTACTGAAATGATTGCGCAAACAACGACAATAATAAAAAACCCCTTCCACCCATATACATCTACGACCTTTCCAATCGGATATCCAGCCGATGCAGCGCCCAAGTATGCAAACCACCCTGCAAAACCCGTGGCCGTTCCAGCTGCGTCTTTATGGGACAATTCTGCAGCTGCCATACCAATTAACATCTGTGGACCAAATATAAAAAAACCAATGGCAAACATAATAAAAAAGACCACATACAACTTTGCAACTGGTGCATACCAAAAAGCTACAAGAGCTAAAATAACTCCTAAACAAAATAGAAGATTTACAGGGCCTCTTCTGCCTTTAAATACAATATCAGAAAACCAGCCTGCAACTAAGCTACCTACAAATCCTCCGATTTCGAATGCAAATATACATGTACTTGCAGAAATAAGGGAGTACCCCTTCTCTTCATATAGATAGAATTGTCCCCAGTCATTGATACCCGTGCGAATTACATAAACAAAAAAGTAAGAAAATGCGAGTAACCAAATATAGGGATTTTTCAATACATACTTTACCAGCACTTCTTTTGCAGATCTTGGTTTTTCTTCCGCTAATTTTTCAGCAACATGAGGATGATCACCCCTGAATTTCTCAACCGTTGGAAGTCCAAGTGAGCCTGGTGTATCGCGAAGTCTGTTCATTAAGAAAAAACCAACTAAAATACACAGTATACCCGGGACATACATCGCATATCTCCAACCATATCTCTCCGCGCAAAAGGCAACTAAAATTGGTATAAGCGCCCCACCTAAGTTATGAGATGTATTCCAAACTCCCCACCATCTACCTCTCTCCTGTTGTGAGTACCAGTGAGAAAGTAGTCTTGCACAAGGGGGCCAACCCCAGCCTTGAAACCAACCATTAAGAGCCCAAAAAATGGCAAAGAACAAAATCGTAGAAGAAAATCCAAATAGAATATTAAAAATACCCGTCAGAATCAATCCAATAGACATGAAGTACCTAGGATTGGATCTATCAGCAGCTATACCACTTACAAATTTACTGATCCCATATGAGAGGGATAATATACTTGCTAAGATACCAAGCTCACTTTTATCAAACCCAAGGGATGTCATCATTGCAGGCATTGCAAAAGTGAAGCTCTTTCGAGAGAAATAGTAGAATGCATATCCAACATACATCCCATAGAAAACGCGAAGTCTCCAATAGCGATACTTCTTTTTTACAACAGCTGCATCTTCAATCGGATCTATAACCGGTGCTGGTTTAAATATATCAAAAAAGCTCAAAAGCTTCTCCTAATCACGTGTAAAACTTGCGCTCCATTTCCTCGTTAGAATAGTTAGTCCCCCCCTTTTCGTCAACGCAGATTTCTTACAATAATCAAAAACCAATCTAAACATTATTAAATTAAAAACTAAATGACTAAAATACATATTTAATAGCCAAAAAACAGGTTTATTAATTAGAGTTAATGTAAAAAAAATCTCATAAAATGTTTTTTTTGACACTAATACTCTATTGTCTATACTCCATTTTATAAAGCAAATGCACGTAGATTAATAAAAATGGACGACTTCAAAAAACCCATCTATCCCATGAAAGGTCCTCTTGAAGAACCTATTCGTGTAGAACCGATTGGAAAAGATAAAAAAGTAAAAGATGAACAATACACATCAGACTCTACTGATGAAAAGAAAAAACTACCCGCCATTTTCGCAGCGACGCTCAGTATCCTAAAAAATGTTACGAAGGTTTTTTCCTCTAAAAAACAAGCATCTTCTCTGAGCGCTTACGAAAAACTTCTTATTAACTCTCTAACTGAATTTAAAAAAGCCATCATATCTATAGAAGAGCGGGATATTTCAATAGATGCTTCCTATGCGCAAAATCTCTCAGAGCTTTTTTATCAAATTACTACACTACACTCTCAAATCGTGGGTTCACACCTCGGCACTAAAATCAATTTAGCTAAAATGCAATGCTTTTTCCAACTTGTTCACTCCTACCCTGAAAATGAGCGCTCTCTTGCATTTTACCTACAGGAATTTGCGGGTAAGGACTGGCTCCCATTCCCCTTTATTGAAATGTTAAAAAACTTACATAAAGAATATAGCCTTCATAAAGAAACATCTACACTCTATATAATTGAAAAAACTTTGCAAGAAATCATAGACACAAGCTTTCTAGATTAATGGCAATTAAATACTACGTTTCAGAAAATCCGAAAAATCGATGATATCAGTAAAGTACTTACTTCTTATGATCAAATCACTTACGCCATTAATATGAATTAACATTGGTCGAACTGAAAGCCATTTTGGAAGAGCTAGGCTCTTTACGGCCTAAGAATTTTGTCATAACGCCTTATTTTTACACCAAAACCTTATTTTATCATTTTGGTGTAAATTTTTAGAGTCTCATATTTTTACACCAAAATCGCATATTTACAATTTGGTGTAAAAAATGGGTTTTCCTACTGAAACTTTCCTCTTATATCAGATTGTGATACGCTTGCTTCCATTACAAAAAAATACATATGCACCTATGGAATATAAACTCCCTAAAGGAACCTTTGATATCGTTCCAAAACCCTTAAAAGATGAAAATAGCTGGAAATCCTCTTATAAATGGCAATACCTTGAGGAAATTTTTAAATCTCTTGCGAATACTTACCATTTCAAGGAAATACGAACGCCTATTTTTGAAAGCACCGATCTATTTGTTCGCTCTTGCGGTGAAGAAACAGATATTGCTAGCAAAGAGATGTATACCTTTGAAGACCGCGGAAACCGCTCAATCTCACTTAGACCTGAAGGTACGGCTCCCATTATGAGGGCTTTTGGCGAAAACAAGCTCCAACTCACAGCTCCATTCCATAAATATTACTACTTTGGTCCCTACTTCAGGTATGATCGTCCACAAGCGGGAAGATTTCGTCAATTTCATCAACTTGGACTAGAGTCTATTGGGGAAGACTCTCCTGAAAGAGACTACGAAATTTTAGAATTCATTTATCAATTTTATCAAAAACTAAATCTTCGAGATATTAAAATTATCATTAACTCACTTGGTACTGATACGAAAGATTCTCAAAGTACGAAAGCTCGCTATATTGTTGCCCTAAAAGCGTATCTCAAACCTCATTTCGAGTCTCTATCAGATGATAGCCAGAAAAGGTTCGAGCATAACCCTCTTCGAATTCTAGATACTAAAAATGAAAAGGAAAGAGAACTTCTTAAAGGAGCTCCTTCCATTTTAGATTATCTCGATGAAGCAGCCAAGCAAGAATTTGATACTCTATGCGCCTACCTCATTACAAATAATATCCCTTTTGAGATTTCTCCGATGTTAGTTCGAGGGTTAGACTACTACGAAAAAACAGTGTTTGAAATTACATCTTCCACACTTGGAGCGCAAAACTCCATAGGTGGTGGTGGAAGATTTAATTCTCTTCTCAAAAAAATCTCTGGTATTGATTTGCCAGCTGTTGGGTTTGCTGCTGGAATGGAGCGAATCTTACAGGCAATGGAAAAACAGCATGCTCCTTTTCCAGAGCCTGATGGTCCTTTTGTGTTCTTTATCCCTCTCGGTGACGAAGAAAAAAAAGCATGCCTTTCCATGCTTTCATCTATGAGGGCTGCCTCGATTCCATCTGAAATTTATTCTACTGGGAAGAAAATTCAAAAAGCCATGCAAATTGCAAACGATATTGGCGCATCCTACGTATGTATTCTAGGTAGTAATGAAATGGAAAAAGGACAAGTTACTTTAAAAAATTTATCAAGCCGCTCTGAAGAAACTATTAATCAATCAGAGTTACTTCAAACTATGCAAAACTATTGGGAAAGTGAAAAATAAAATGCAAAACCTACGATCACACTATCTTCAAGAATTAAACAAATCTCATATTGGACAAAAAGTAAATCTATCAGGTTGGGTCCATAGAAGGAGAGACCACGGAGGACTTATTTTTATTGATCTTCGTGATCGTTTTGGATTAACGCAGCTTGTATTTGATCCTGAAAAAAATGAAGCTGCTCACACCCTAGCATCTAGCCTACGCTCTGAATGGGTAATCCAAATAAGTGGTGAAGTGATTCCCCGAAAAGAAGGGATGATTAATCCAAATCTTAAAACGGGCGAGATCGAAATTGATGTAGAATCTTTAAACGTTTTATCTGCTTCAAAAACACCTCCTTTTTCAATCTGTGATGAAACTACAACTACAAATGAAGATCTGAGGTTACGGTATCGATATCTAGATATGCGCAGAGGTAAAATCACAGATAACTTAGTGTTACGACATAAAGTTATGCAAAAAATTCGTAATTTTTTCTCAGATGAAAATTTTATCGAAGTTACAACCCCAGTTCTTGGAAAATCAACACCTGAGGGAGCTCGAGATTACCTCGTTCCATCTAGAGTTTATCCAGGAAATTTTTTTGCACTTCCTCAGTCCCCCCAAATCTTTAAACAGCTATTAATGTTGGGTGGCCTCGATCGATATTTTCAAATCGCGCAGTGCTTTCGAGACGAAGATATCAGATCTGATCGCCAGCCAGAATTTACGCAACTTGATCTCGAAATGAGTTTTGGTAATCCAGAGTATCTTCAAGGGCTTATTGAAAAGTTTCTAAAAGAGCTTCTTAAAGAAACAATCAATGTTTCTATTTCAGGCTCTTTTAAAAGACTTAGCTACAAAGATTGTTTAGAAAGATATGGCTCCGATAAGCCAGATCTACGTTTTGATATGCAACTTGTCCGCATTGATGATATTGCAAAAGATTCAAACTTTACCGTTTTTAAGGAAAAAGTCGAAAATGGTGGGTGTGTCAAAGCAATTTGCGTCAAAGGTGGCTCTGATATTTCTAGAAAAGAAATTGATCGATATACCGCTTTTGTTGCGCCATTTGGTGTGAAAGGGCTTGGCTACATGAAAATGACAGATGGAAAGCTCACATCTACTATTACCAAGTTTTTTTCTGAAGAGCAGCTGTTGGAAATTGCAAAACGTAATAATGCTCAAGATGGTGATCTCATCTTTTTTGCAGCGGCGGAAGAAAAAGTCGTTAATCAAGCTTTAGATCACTTAAGACGACTACTAGCTAAAGAGCGAAATCTGATCAAAGAAGATCAGTATGAGTTTCTTTGGGTTACTGATTTCCCTCTTTTTGAGTGGGACTTTGAAACAAATAGACCATGCGCAGTGCATCACTTGTTTACAGCGCCTCATCCAGATGACACGAGTAAACTAGAAAGCAATCCACTTGAAGTTCGATCTGTCGCCTATGACATCGTACTAAATGGATATGAAATTGGTGGAGGATCCCAAAGAATCCATAACCAAGAATTGCAGGAGAAGATTTTCAACCTTCTGAAACTTTCCAAAGATGATATTGAAAATCGATTTGGTTTTTTCAATGAAGCATTGAAATATGGATGCCCTCCTCACTTAGGAATTGCATTTGGAATTGATAGAATCATTATGATCCTTGCAAAAACTGAAAATATTCGAGATGTAATTGCCTTTCCTAAAACACAAAAGGCATCTGATCTAATGATGCACTGCCCATCGAATGTGGATCCATCTCAGTTAAAAGACCTAGATATAACGACATCTCCAACTGAGATTCATTGGAATACTTAGAAATGTAAAAAGGAAGCATCCGGTGTTACAGTAATACTTGGATGCACCTTTGCTTTAAGGATCTGCTCAATAGCGCTTAGCGTTGAGCCTGTTGAAGAGGGACAAGTTGTGCATGCACCTTGGTATGCAATAACAACTTCCCTTCCATCTTTGAGCTCTAGCACTTCAATGCCACCCGCATCAAGTTCGATATAGGGCTGAATCTCTTCTTTGATAATTCCTTTTATCAAAGCAAGCTTTTCATCCAAAGTAGATGAGTCCCAATTAGCAGAAAGAGCTTCATCAAATGGCTTATCACTATTTGGCACTGGTGGAGAATAAGATGGATCACTAATCGGAATATCTGTGCATTTTTCAAGCGCATCTGAGCACGCCTCTATCAGCAAATTCAAAATCGGAAAATCAGACTCTGCAATTGCAGGTTCATGTGGCAAATCTCTTGCTCTTTTTTCTAAAAGTTCTGCAGTTACCCTCATTGCCTGATCGTAATTTTTTCGAAGGATAAAATCACAAAATAAATCGCAAAGTCCAACTAAAGCAGGCCCCCCGAACGCTTGGAATTTTACATCTGCAATAATGCCATCATCTTCATCTATCAAAATAAAAAGGCAAATCTTATTGCCATGCTCTATATGCCCTACTGTTGATACTGCAACGCGCATACTTGCTCTATTTTGATTCGGATCCATAAACCCAATATTTAGAGGAGATACCGCTTTGTTATGAATCTTATTCGAAAAAATATACTTAGATTGATACGGCTTCATTTTATCCTTTAAGGGTCATTGCCATGTTTTTGATCTCTGCGTAAATAGACACTACATCGCCAATCACTCGTTCAATTTCATCTTCTGTAGTGTCTTTTGATAAGCCAAAACTTAAAGCGCAACTTGCAAGTTCTTTATTTACAATATTATTTTTTAAAAAAGAAACCACTTCATCATCGAAAAAAACATGGATATTTCGTTTTAGAAGTCGATAATAAAAGTATTCAGATGAAACGCCAGGAAAAGCAATACATGAAATATTGGATACACGCTCAGACTGTTGAAATACCACAGTGGCATCTTCAATTTGATCCAAAATACCTTTTTCCAGTCTATCTCGAAGGCGTACAACTTCAGTGTGCATGATATCACCGCTATCGATCACTTCTTTTATTCCTTCTGCAAATCCAATCAAGCTTGGAATAGATATGGAGCTGATTGAATAAGGATCAACCTCGGATAAAAAATCCCGTTTCTCCTTAAAAAACAGGGCTGCCGAGCCGCTAATAGCATGGAGGGTTTTCCCTGAAAAACTCAGAAAATCAATTGCATAATCTTGCATGCGAAAATAGAGTTTCCCCAGAACATCTGTGACATCTACATGTAACAATACATCCTTTTCTTCACAAAAAGATACGAGTTCCCAAATTGGATGTATTACTCCAGTTATATTTGATGCAAAGCCGGCGCTGATAAATGCTGTTCTTGGACCTATATTTTCTTCTAAAATTTCAGGAGTGACTTGGCCCTGCTCATTTAGCGGCAACTCTTTGACGATCACACCAAGGCTCTCGAGCTTCTTAGCAGATCTTTTCATCTCAGGACTACTATCTGGAAAAAGCAGAATCTGATTTTTACCACTAGTAACCATTTCTCCTGCATAAATATCAAAAAGCATTTTTCCAAAGATATCCTCTAAGGAAGAATCAAAAATTACATGCATATCCTCTTTTGCACCCACAAAAGAATAAACTGTATTGATTGCCTCTTTTACACTTCTTAAAGGTTCTTTCTGATCAAGCGCTCTAGCATCCACGCCTCTAAAATGCCTTTTATAAAATGGTGTCATTGCACTAATTGTAGACGAAGAGGGTTTGGTAACTTTCATGCTATGCAGATAGATGGGATCTAGTTCCAAGGCTCTTTCTCCCATTTTCCTTTATTAAATGAGTAACAAATAGGCTGCCCTGTTGGAATTTCAAGTTTTAAAACCTCTTCTTTAGATAGATTTTCAAGTTCCATTACAATCGATCGAAGTGAATTTCCATGAGCTGAGATAAAGATATTTTTTCCATCCTCTAAAAAAGGAATAATTTCTTTTTTAAAATATGGAATTGTCCGCTTAGCTGTCATTTCTAAACTCTCCCCATTTGGAGGTGCAACATCATAGCTTCTTCTCCAAATATGGACTTGCTCTTTTCCAAATTTTGCTCTTGTTTCGTCCTTGTTACATCCTTGCAGATCGCCATACATTCTTTCATTAAGTTTAGAAGATACATACACAGGAATGCACCCTTTTAATACCTCTTCGCTATGGATAGCACCCCATGGGTTGGTCTCACCTTCTCTAGATACCACAAATGGCGTCTTGTTACTATGGTGCTCAGACATGGCAATCATAGCTGTCAGTTGAGCTCTCATTAATGAAGAGACAAAAATTGCGTCTATTTCGATATCTGCAATTTTTTCTCCACCAAGTCTCGCCTCTTCCATTCCCTGCTTTGTAAGGGGAATATCGACCCAGCCTGTAAAGATATTTTTTTCATTCCACTCTGATTGGCCGTGCCTCATCAAAATAAGAAGAGTTTTGTCTTTTTTCATAAATTTTTTCCTTGCTGCCCTTAGAATACCACATTCTGTGAATATTCTTCTAATTCCTCATTTTATTCAACTTTCATTGACTTAAATACTAAAAATGAAATTTGAAAACCGAATTACTTAGTATGAAGCTAGTCAAATCATTAACAAAAAAAATAATTATAGAGTCGACGCAATCGATTTGATTTATTAAATAAAAATCTTGATTTGATAAAAAAAACAAAACTATAGTATTATATAAGTACCTCTTAATAAAAAAAGGATTTAATTATGGCTTCTATTCCTAATCAACCAGTACTTCCCGCTTTTATTCTAGAGCACTTCAATGGTTGGGTAACACCCCAGAATGATGAATGGGATCTCTTAGAAAGTGAAACTAACCAAATTGGCAGACTTTCTTCTGGGATATCCACTACTTTTAATTTAGAAGAAAACCAATCAAACAAACTTGCAGAAAATCTTAATAATCTAATAAATCTTATTTTTCCTCGAAGAGAACAACCTGATGAAGAACTCCAGGATAAAGAAGATGGCTTTGGAAACGAATTTGCTTCTAAATTTACATTCAAAGATGGAGGTCTTTATATTCAAACTCGAGAGGCAGATAAAACGACTGCTCCTGATATGGAATTTAATCCCAAAAAGCAATTACAATATGCTGCTAAAACATTGAGTATGCAATCTTTGGATAAGCTCGAAGCAATAGCTTATTGCATAGAAGAAATTAGCTACATTAAAATTCGTTTAAGAGAGCAGTAAACCAGAGTTTAGCAAGCCTATAAAAAAATAGCATCAGAATTTTCTATTGCCATTTTTTTTATTCGTACATAATTTTTTTAGTGATTGTTTTTGAGACGCGGTTTCAAATCTGAAGTGAAAAAATATAAAACTTTTTTGAAAGATGGTCAAATACCTCTAACGGGGTCTTGTATTCTAACACGTTTCGGGTTCTATTGTTGAGAGGATTCTCTACTATTTGAAGTTCCTCCTCTGTTATCTCGTTAAATTTTTCACCTTTAGGAAAGTATTGTCTTGCTAATCCCTTTGTATCTTCATTTAAGCCCCTTTTCTATGAGTGATATGCTTTTTGCAAAATAAAAATTTGGCTCAAGCTCTTGGCTTATAAGGGCATGACCTGCAAATCCCTTCCCGTTATCTGATGTCAGATTCAGAATAAATTCTTTTATTGGAGAGAGGCTATCTATGATATTCTCTCCAACTTCCAAGGATGTTTTTCGAGACGTCTTCTAAAGTTTAGTTAGCTTTGTAGCTCTATCTACTATTGATACAATTTTTGAATCCCATCTTTGCAATAAAGTTTCTATTTGGAATCTTTGAAACTTGGTCAGATAATCGTAGCCTTTGGTCATACTTTCTTCTTTTGGTGTGTTTTTTCCTTAAAAAATCACCGTAGAGAATTTAGCTATCTCCGACCATTTTTTATTTTAATCTTTAATGCACTTCAAGATTGAAATGGCGAGATGCATAAACTGCCTAAAAAAATTTTATTTCCAGTCCCAGATTTTTTTATCTAATCATATCTTAAACTCGCGTCTTTTTACCATTTAACTTATAATCCATGGCATGGAATACAAAAAAAATAATTTAGATGGCATTAGGCTTAGTAAGGCACTTGCTAAAGCAGGCGTTGCATCAAGAAGAGCTTGTGAAAAACTCATTTTTGATGGCTCTGTACGTGTAAACGGTAGAGTGGAGCTACTTCCACAAGCAAAAGTTGTGATCGGAAGAGACCAAATACAGGTAGGCAAAAAACCTATTCTTGCTCCTGAAAATAAAGTTTACTATCTTCTCAACAAACCTAAAAATTTCATTTGCTCAAACCTTCATGGTGATAACAAACGCCTTGTAATTGATCTTTTTGCTCACCTGCCTTATCGACTCTTTACTGTGGGTAGACTAGATAGAGACACTACCGGTCTGTTGATTCTTACAAATGATGGTCACTTTGCTCAAAAAGTCATTCACCCCTCTTCAAATCTGACAAAAAGCTATCTCGTTAAAACAGGCAGAGAAATCACACATGAAGATTTAAAAACAATTGGCGAAGGTGTAGAAATCGATGGGACATTTGTTAAACCCGTATCGGTCACTAAAATTCGAAAGGCAACGGTAAAAGTTTGCGTAAGAGAAGGGAAAAAAAGAGAAGTAAGACGCCTTGTTGAAAAAGCGGATTTAAAAATTCTTATCCTTAAAAGAATTCGAATTGGTGGTCTGACACTCGGTGATTTAGCGGAAGGTTCATTTCGAGTTTTAACAGAAAAAGAGCGCGAAGTCATTTTCCAATAACTTTTTTTTTCGCTTTCGGTTAAGATAAGTGTGAAACTAATTATTTAGGTACGAGGAATGCTTTCTACAATCGCAAGGCTCTTTGGTAAATCCCCCTTTGCGCCCCTACAAACACATATGAAAAAAGTCTCAGCATGTATCAAAATGCTGACAAAAATTTTTGAAAGCATTGAAAAAGGTGACTTTTCAAAGCTAGAAGAAAATGCAAAAGCACTCTCAAAATTAGAACATGAAGCAGATCTTACTAAAAATGATATTCGAAATCATTTACCCAAAAGTATTTTTCTTCCGATAGATCGTCCTCAATTTCTTGAAATACTTTCTCTACAAGATAGTATTGCGGATAAAGCGGAAGAGATTGGTTTTTTACTTTCCTTTTCATCGATGAAAAAAAGAGCAGATCTTTATAAAAACTTAAATGCCCTTTTTGTAAAGAATGTGGAAGCTTTCTGGGATGTTAGAAATATTTTAAAAGAACTTGATGAGTTGCTAGAGTCTTCCTTCGGTGGCATCGAAGCAGAAAAAGTAAAAGTAATGGTGGAAAAAACATCCTACAAAGAATATGAAGCTGACAAACTTAAAATTTCTCTTCTTAAAGAGTTTTTTGAAACAGGAGATGACGTTCCAAATACAATTTTCTACCTCTACACAAAACTTATTGAAGAAATCAATCAAATCTCCCATATTTCAGAGAGACTAGCGCATCGAATCAGAATGGTTTTAGAACTTAAGTAATCATGGCAATAGAACATATTCTTCTTATTTTAGTTTTGATCTGTGGATTCTACATGGCCTGGAACATCGGTGCAAACGATGTATCCAACGCAATGGGAACATCTGTTGGTTCTGGAGCACTTACCCTTTTTAAAGCCGTTGTTATAGCGGGAGTATTAGAGTTTGCAGGAGCTTTTTTTCTAGGTTCGAATGTTTCAGAAACCTTGCAGAGTGGAATTGTTGATCCTGGAATTTTTGATCAAGACCCAAATATTCTTCTATACGGAATGATTGCATCGCTACTCGCAACAGCTGTTTGGCTTCAAGTAGCGTCTTATTTTAGATGGCCCGTATCCACAACCCACGCAATTGTTGGAGCAATTATTGGATTTGGAGCGGTAATTGGTGGAATGCACGCCGTCCATTGGGGAGAAGTGGGAAACATTGCACTTGGATGGGTTATATCACCAGTACTAAGTGCCCTATTTTCCTTTTTCCTTTTTAGCATCTTACAAAGAAAGGTTTTATTTTCCACAAATCCTATAAAATCCACACTTCGACTTATTCCAGTTTTTGTATTTATAGTCTTTATGACATTTATTTTGAGTGTGATATCTGATGGTATACCGTCACTCAATGAATACCTTTCATCCATAGAAAAAATTCTACTCTCTTCACTTTTATCAGCGCTTTGTGCTTTTGGAAGTTATTTTTTGATCCGAAGAGTAGCCAGTAAGGCAAAACTTGAAAGAAAGTATTCTCCTTACCTATCTCAACAACTCTTCAGCATGAACAAAGTAGTAAAACACTTAAGAAGGGTGTTTTTATCTTCTAAAGGCACTCAAAAAGAAAAGGTATCTAATCTTCTTTCTCAAGCTGAAGAAGTTAAAGATACGCTTCAAGAAAAATCTCAGAAGTACACAAAAAGTTCCGACTATCAAGTCGTAGAAAAAATGTTTGCATTTTTACAAATACTAAGCGCTGCATATGTTGCCTTTGGTCATGGTGCAAATGATGTTGCGAATGCGATTGGACCTGTTGCTGCGTCTCTAGAGATCATTAAGAGCAAGTCTCTTTCTCTGCACACCGAGGTACCTACTTGGCTTCTTGCTTTTGGCGGTGTTGGTATTGTTGTTGGGCTTGCTACTTGGGGTTGGCGAGTTATGGAAACCATCGGAAAGAAAATTACCGAACTTACTCCGACTAGAGGGTTTTGCGCAGAATTTGGCGCAGCGATTACAATTTTATTTGCATCCAAATTAGGTCTTCCTGTTTCTACAACCCATTGCATCGTTGGAGCAGTACTCGGAGTTGGCCTTGCTAAAGGAATTGCAGCGTTAAACTTAAGAGTTCTACGTGAAATCGTATTATCATGGGTGATTACTATCCCATCAAGTGCGATCGCCTGTATTTTGTTTTTCTATTTGATCAAAGCAATTTTCAATTAATTACTTTTTTTTCTACAAAAAATCTCTAAAACCGGTAAAAGGAAATATTTAGCAACAAGCATGTTTTGTTATGAATAATATTCCAGAGCTGTCCAAAATCATCGAACAAAAAACAAAGCATTACCTGATTACCAAAATCGGTAGGACTTTAGATGAGGCTACTGATGAAGAATTTTACTATGCATTCTCTCTTGCAATCCAGGAAGAGATCATGGTCAATTGGAGCGCAACATCTCATACCTTCACAAAAAAAGGTCCAAGAAAACTCTACTATCTCTCTATGGAATATATGCCAGGAAGACTTCTTAGTAACAACTTATCTAACCTCCATTCAACAGATGTTTTAAAAGCAGCACTTAGCAATATGAATAGAGACATTCATACTGTATTTAATATGGAGCCTGATATCGGCATCGGCAACGGTGGTCTCGGAAGGCTTGCATCTTGCCTTTTAGATTCACTCGCCACTAAAAAATATCCAGCCCTTGGATATGGCATGAGATATCAGTATGGAATTTTCGAGCAAGAGTTTTGGTTTGGGGTGCAACTAGAGCGCCCAGATTGCTGGCTACTTCGAGAAAATCCATGGGAATTTCGAAGAGACAATCATGCTGCAACTGTAAAATTCGGTGGAGAGCTCCAAGGCAAACAAAATGGTAATGGAGAAGAAGTATTCGAGGTTGTTAACTCTGAAGAAGTAAGAGCTCTGCCTTTTGATTATCCAATCATTGGATATAGTCCAACAAAAGATTTCTCCGTACTCACACTTCGACTATGGTCTACAAAGGAATCCCCCCGTAATTTCAAACTCCAAAAATTTAATGCAGGAGAACTCGACCAAGCCTCTGAAAACACACTTCTAACCGATGTCCTTTATCCAAATGATAACCACGAAGTTGGTAAGCAGATTCGATTAAAACAAGAATTTTTACTCGTATCGGCATCACTGCAAGACATAGTCTCTCAACACCTTCGCACATTTTCTAACTTAGACCAATTTGCTGATAAGGTTAGAATTCAAATTAACGATACACATCCAGCTCTTGTGATTCCAGAACTGATTAAAATTCTTACCAAAGAACATCATATTTCTTTCGAAAAAGCTTTTGAAATGACAAAGTGCGTATGTAGTTATACCAACCATACTGTACTCAAAGAAGCTTTAGAAGAGTGGAACCAAGAAAGGGTTGAAACTCTACTACCCAGGCAGTATAAAATTATCCATCAGATCAATAACAAGCTTATGCAGGAGGTGACAAATACACATCCAAGTAACCCAAATAAGCATGAAGAAATGACGATTACATCTGGTGATCAAATTAAAATGGCTCATCTCTGCTTATATGGTGCGCATGCTGTAAACGGCGTCTCGTATCTTCATACAGAGATTTTAAAAAACGATATGTTTAAAAACTTCTATGAGATGTGGCCGGAAAAATTCATCAATATCACAAATGGTGTGACCCAAAGAAGGTGGCTACTCCAAGCAAACCCTGAGCTTTCAAAATTTATTACTGATAGAATCGGGGATGGCTGGATCATTAATTTTGAAGAAATCAAAAAACTCAAAGAATTTGCATCTGATCAAAAATCCCAAGAAGAATTTCTCAATATCAAAAAAGGCAAAAAGCAAGCATTACTTCAATTGCTCATGGAGCAAAGAAAACAGCATGTGGGAGATCTCGGTGAAAAAGATTTTTTCTTAGATGAATCAGCCCTTTTTTCTATCCAAGCAAAAAGAATTCATGAATATAAAAGGCAACTCATGAATATCCTACACACTCTTATGGTGTATCTAGAACTAAAAGAGGACTTTAACTCTCGAAAAATCAAGAGGATTACAATTATAGCTGGTAAAGCTGCTCCTGGATATTATTTGGCAAAAAGTATTTTACGCCTAGCCTACTGCCTTTCTAGAAAAATTTCAGAAGATAAAAAAATACGGTCTAAACTTCAGATCCATCTTATAGAAAATTATAATGTCTCTAAAGCTGAAATCATGGTTCCAGCAGCAGATTTATCAGAGCAAATATCTACCGCTGGCATGGAAGCCTCTGGCACGGGTAACATGAAATTTACTATGAATGGAGCTCTTACCATAGGTACTGATGATGGCGCGAATGTAGAAATGCGACAAAGCATCGGCGATGAGGCTTGGCCCTTTTTATTTGGTAATAGCGCTTCAGAAAATCAAAAACTAAAAGATAGCGGCTCTTACAATCCAAATGAGATCATAAATCAGAATCCTCATATTGCAAAAGCCCTAAAAGCGCTTATTGATGGAACTCTCAGTGAAAATGAAGCTGAGGCAAACGAGCTTGCCGATATTTACGGCTCCCTTACTACCTCTGATTTCTTTTTAGTGATTAATGATCTACCAGATTATTACGAAATGCAAAAAAAAGTAGAGTCTCACTTCGAAGACCCACAACTTTGGGCAAAGCTTGCTATTGAAAATATTGCTGGTATGGGGCCTTTTTCAACGGATGTCTCAATCGATAATTATGCAAAAAAAATCTGGAATATTGAGCCTTGTCCACTAGACCAAGCGGAGCTTGATCGAGTAAAAAAAGACTACATGGAACATTGCAGATCGATTAGTTGAGCGCTAAACTCCACTTCATTGCCAGCTCTTCATATTTTTTTGAGTTCATAAGTTTACTAAGGCCTCGATCAAATATCTCAAGAAGCTCTGTATCACTATCGTAAAGAGTTAACAAGCGCAATCCAACATCATTAATTGGTGGCGCTCTAATGATAAGACCAGAGTAAATATCTTCTACATAACTAATTGCAGGTATATAACTCACAAGAGCGCCATCTACTCTCTCATTTTGCACATCATTTAAGATATGTGAAACGGATTGATATGACACTTGGTCAATTTTAGGATAGGTATCGATAATTCCAGCAGCATCTGATCCTGGTATCACACCAAGTGTTTTTCCATTCATGTCTTTTATAGACATGAATGAAGAACCTTTTTTTACGACAAGTACTGGGCCATTTTTCAAATATAGATTTGAGAAAGAGTATTTTTTCTTATTAAAAACAAATGGCCTTACAGAGGAAAGCATCCCATCATATTCTTTTGCAGTTAAACCCTCGATTAAGTTATCCCAATTTCGATTTACTCTTTCAAAAGTTACATCTTCAATTTTTCCGATCTCTTGGAGTAGCTCGTTGGAAAAGGCAAATATCTGCGCTTGCTTACCCATAAAATCCATTGGAAAAAAAGTAGGGTCCACACCAATTCTATATGTTTTTTTGGAGTTTTTGGAACAACCAGAAAGAGAAAATAATAGTAGCAAAATAAGAGGAAGCAAAGGATACGTTTTTCGAAATAACTTGCGCATAGGGGAACAACCGTTGTAAGTTTCTGCAGGCTAGACTAACATTCCATAAAAAATGATGCAAGCTCACAAGAAAACTTCTAACACTGCTTTTACTTCAAAAAAAGCAGTGGAAAGCTCCTGACATTTTTTTTCAAACCGTATGATCGAATTTTTTTATAATTCAAAATCAAACTTACACCTCAAAAAACATCTTCATCAGATTCTTATTATTGACTATGATAGATGTAAATAAAATGCTAATAAGGTTATATGCCATCTTGGAAAAATTCTCTTATACTATCTTCTTTATCCCTGATAAATTTTTTCCAAAAAGAAAAAAACTCTAACTCCAAAAAATCTCATTCAAGAGTTCTCGTAATTTCGACTACAGGACTTGGAGATACGCTCTTTGCAACGCCCGCGATATCTGCACTAAAAGGAACCTATCCAAATATTTATTTAGGGATTCTAACAAGCCCAATTGGAAATCAAGTTTTATCAAACTCTCCTCATGTAGATGAAATCTATACCATCAAAGATAAATCTTTTTTTTCTTTTTTTCCCCTTCTTACCAAAATAAGAAAAAAAAAATTTGACACTGTCTTTATTTTTCATGCATCTCAAAGGCTCGTTTTTCCTTTTGCAAGTCTTATAGGTGCATCCAATATCATAGGGAACTTAAAAATGAATAAAGGCCTTGATTCACTATTAACTATTGCCAAACCCACTAAATATCAGCATGAAATAGAAAGACGCCTAGACCTTGTTTCTTCGATTTTTCCACTCAATTGCCGAGGAAAAATGGAAGTATTTTCATCTGACCATGATCAAACAATTGCTCGGATATTCCTCCAAAAAAATAATATCGATCCAACAAGGCCCTGTATCGTCCTACACCCAGGAGCAAAAGATAGTTTCAAAATGTGGCCCATTGAAAATTTTGCAGAAATTGGTAACAAGCTTATCTCGACTCACAATGCGCAAATTTTTATTTCGGGAAGCGCCCATGAAAAAAACTTAATTGATTCACTTGTAACTCTAATTCCCTCTGCAATATCACTTGTTGATGCATTTTCCATAGCAGAGCTATCTGCTTTTTTTGAAAAAATGGATCTTGTTATTTCTAATGACACAGGTCCTATGCACCTTGCATTTGCAAGTCAAGTAAGAACTATATGTCTGTTTTCTCCTACTGATCCAAATCTATGCGGTCCATGGAATAGCGATTCTGCAGAGGTTATTTCAAAGAAAAAAACCTGCTATTATTGTACTCGCAAGAAATGCAGTGAGCCTTTTTGCATGAGACAAATTACAACTCGTGAGGTATTAGAAAAGACAAACCAAATATTAACTACAGAACCTGTTTCACTATGAACCCTAAAATTGGCATTATTATTGTAAACTGGAACGGAAAAGAAGACACTCTGGAATGTCTTGAATCTCTTTCAGTACTAACATATACAAATGTAGAAACAATCGTTGTTGATAATGGTTCAACCAATGACTCAGTTCAAGTCATATCAAGTGTATTCCCCCAAATTACTTTAATATGCAATGACAAAAATTTAGGGTTTGCTGGTGGTAACAATGTCGGAATTAAACACGCCATTTCAAGCAAATGCGATTATATCTACCTTCTCAACAACGACACAATCGTAAAGCCAAATGTTTTAAATGCTTTTTTAGAGCACATGAATGCACTAAATGGACCTGCTATCCTTGGATCAAAGGTATATCTTTTCGAAGACAAAACAAGATTTGATCATTTGGGCGGCATTTGGAATGAACACGAGGCGCAGTTTGACCTTCTCCACGCAAGATCGGTTGATGATGGCATACAGTTCGAAAAACCCATCGAAGTTGATTATGTATGCGGATGCTCTCTTTTTGCTCCTGCATCTGCATTTCAAGAGCTTGGACTGTTAGAAGAAAAGTACTTTCTATTTTGGGAAGAGAGTGATTTTTGCTTTAGAGCAAAAAAAAATGGGTACTCTGTTTTTGTATCGCCACATGCTAAAATCTGGCACAAAGTATCAGCCTCTTTTGTTGGAGGAAAACCTCATACAACTTATTTTTGGTGGAGAAACCGTCTTCTTTTTATCGATAGAAACCTATCTAAGGAAAAAAAAGAAGATGTATATCGCAATACCATTGTGCCAGATGGAATGCACATCCTCAAATTGTTTTTCCTAAAAACTTTTCAGCTTCTTATTCTTAAACTTCTTCGTAAACATGAAAAATACTTCGCTAGAAAACAAAAATGGAATATTTACAAAGCAAGTCTACATGGTATAAAAGACTATCTATTAAGAAATTTTGGAAATGCTCCTCTATGGGTTTTTCAACCTAATAAATCCACCCATTCAACAAAAATTAATTAATTCACGCTCGAAAGCTACAATGCTTCTGATTTAATTTCTTACCACTTCGATGAAGTACGTTCTTCTTCACAGATTTTTTTACTTTTCGTAACATCTTCTCCTATTCAGTCTGCTTTTTTACAGTCACTAAAAGACTAATTTTTATCCTAACGACTCATATTACTGTTTCATTTTTCTTAACACAAAAAAAATTATTCCCAAAGTCGTTAAAATGGTATAAAAGAAGAAGATAACATTAAAAAAAACAATTGGTGTAGGCTAATATGACAAACTACCATTTTGCTAAATCAACTTCATCGATTCTACGCAAGTCCTTTTTTCCAATTTTTCTTACCCTAACTCTTCTACTATTTACCGCTTGTGAAAACAACAGATCTATTATTGGAAACGTTGATGAAAGAGAAGCAAATATGATTGTTGTTCTTTTAG